>SLDH01000271.1 GCA_007125415.1 Roseovarius sp. | reverse complement strand
GGATCAAACAGGCTCCTTGAGAGGAAAAACCCGATCGGCAAGAAAAAGAACAGCAAGAGGAAGAAGAGACAGGGAATGAGAAAATTGAACTGGACGTATTGCTCGCGCCGTTCCAGCCGCCTGAGATGCCCCGCGTTCAACGCTCTGTCCCGTGCCATTCCGTCGTTCCTTCGGTTCCGGGTGCCGGGCCCTGTCTTGCGACGGGGCCCGGCGATGCAGGGTCAGAGCAGGCGCCATTCCTGCCAGCGCTCCAGGACGCTGGCAAAATTGGGGCCCCAGTAGTTGTAATCGCAGATCAGGTGCTGGTCGAAATGCGTTGTCGGCAGAAGATCCGCGAAACGGTCCGACGCAAGCGGGATCGACTCCATGTTGACAGGGCCATAGGCGATTTCCGCAGCAATGCGTGCGTTGTTTTCGGCGCGGCTGGCCCATGCGATGAATGCCATGGCAACATCCTTGTTCGGCGCATCCTTGGGCACTGCCCAGGCATCCACCTGCATTTGCGCACCATTCCACTGGATCCCGATCGGAAGCCCCTCGTCGATCAGCGTACCGAGCCGCCCATTCCAGACCTGCGCCAGCGACACCTCGTTGGTGGCCAGAAACTGCGCCGGCTGCGCCCCGGCAGTCCACCACAGAACCCGCCCCTTGAGCTCATCGAGCTTGCCGAAGGCCAGTTGCAGCTTTTCCTCGGTCAGCGGATAGATTTCCTCGGTGCGCAAGCCCGCTGCCATCAGCGCCCAGGGAATGTTGTCCAGCGGATAGTCGCGCAGCGTGCGCATTCCGGGGAATCGCTCCAGATCCCAGATGTCGGCGACCGTATCGGGAGTGTCGCCTGTCACCACATCCTCACGCCACGCCAGCACGGTTGACCAGGTGATATTGCCGATGCCGTATTTTGTGGCGAATCCTTCGGGAAAGCCGGTCTTGTCGATGATGTCGTAGTCCAGCTCTTCGAGATACCCGTCTTCGCCCACGGCATGTGCCTGTTCAAGCCCGACATCGCAGACATCCCATTGCACATTGCGCGACCGCACCATTGAGATGATGCGCGCATTGCTGGGGTCCGTATCTTCGTTCACGGTGATATCGGCCGCTTCGGCAAAGGGCGTGAACCAAGCGTTGCGCTGCGCATCCTGGAACGATCCACCCCATGAAACAGCGGTCATCGAGCGGCCGCTCATGCTGTGCATCAGCGCATCAAGGTCCGCCGCTGTCGCCCTGTTCATACCGAGACCCGCGAATGAGCCGGTGCCGGTAGCCAGTGCCGAAAGAGCGGATGTCTTCAGGAAGTTGCGTCGAGTATAGGCCATGTCAGCCCTCCATGTTGTGCCCGGTGACTGGGTTCGCAGAGCGTGTCGGGCATCCGTTCTGCGCTTCATGCGCTTTCCACCATCAGCATTTCCGAGGCAGGCCAGCCGACCTGGAGCCGAGTGCCCGGCTCAAGGGCAACGCCTTGTTGCCGTGCGGGTGCGCGCGCCGTGATCGTCAGATCGGGTGCAAGCCGGATCAGGTATTTGCGTGCGTTGCCGATGAAGAGGAATTCCTCGATCACCCCCTCGAACCGGTTCTCCAGCCCTGCGGCTGCATCGCCGAGGCGAACCGATTCGAGCCTCAGGGTGAAGCAGGCGCTCTTTCGCGGCGTGTCCAACCCCTTGCGCAGCGGTCCGCACAGGCGCGCCCCGCCGGGCAGGCGGATGGTGCAGCTTTCGTCGTTGACGGAGTCGACGGGCCCGGAAAGCAGATTCGTCTCGCCAATGAAGTCGGCCACAAACCGATTGCCTGGAGCGTTGTAAAGCTCATCGGGCGTGCCGATCTGCGAGATGCCGCCTTCCTCGAAAACCACGATGCGGTCTGACAGCGTCAAGGCTTCCTCCTGATCGTGGGTGACGAAAAGGATGGTTGCACCGATCTTGTGGTGAAGTTGCTTGAGTTCGAATTTCATCTCCTCGCGAAGCTTCGCGTCGAGCGCGCCCAGCGGCTCGTCAAGCAGCAGGATCGGCGGTTCGAACACGAGGGCCCGGGCCAGAGCGACACGCTGTTGCTGACCTCCCGACAACTGCCGGGGGCGGCGATTCCCGAAGTCTTCCAACCGCACGAGGCGAAGCGCTCTGGCCACCCGCTCGCGTATCTCGGCTTTCGAAATGTTCCGCATTTCCAGCGGGAAGGCCACGTTTCCTGCAACGTCGAGATGCGGAAACAGCGCGTAATTCTGGAACACCATTCCGATGTTTCGATTGTGAACCGGTTGGGCGATGATCGAGCGTCCATCGACGCGCACATCTCCTTGCGATGGAATGGTAAATCCTGCGATCATCATCAGCGTCGTCGATTTGCCCGAACCGCTTGGTCCCAGGAAGGTGACAAACTCTCCCGGTGAGACTTGCAGATTCACATCATGGACTGCGGTAAAGCTGCCGTAGAACCGCGAAAGGCTGCGCAATTCCACCTCTGCGCCAGCCTGCCCCTTGTCTTGAAACCCGGTCATGATTCCGCTTTCGCCAGTCATTTCGACAAAGGTTAGGCGAGTTCCGGCAATAAAAAAAATTCTAAATTTGACTTACCTCATAACTGGGGGTTATGGCCCTTTCTTGAAAAGTGAACGGCAGCAGAAGGTGAGGCGGCAATGAACTTGCGGCAACTCAAGGCGTTCAGCGCAGTCATGGACAGTGGCCTGATTACGCGGGCCGCAAATGAGATCGGGATAACGCAACCCGCGGTCAGCAAGATCATCAAGAACCTTGAAGAAGAGTTCGGCGTGGAGCTTTTCGAGCGTCGCAAAGGCCGTCTCAAGGCAACGCCAGAGGCACTTTTCCTCAACAACGTCGCCAAGTCGGTGCTGGATCAACTTGTCGATGCGCAGAGATTCTTGAAGGATTATGGGAACCTCAGGGTTGGTGATCTGAAAATCCTCAGCATTCCGGGGCCCACACTCTTCTTTCTGCCCGATCTGATCCGGCAATTCGCACCAAGAGACAGCAGGATCACCATCTCACTGCTGTCATGGCCCACACCTAACGTGGTCAACTGGATCTCCAATCACCAGACAGGAATAGGCCTGGCTGAATGGGAGGCTCCGAACCCCTTCGTGAACATTCGCAAATTCGCATTGCCGGTCAGTTGCGCAATGTGCCGACATCATCCGATGGCGCGAAAGGACGTTCTTACACCACATGATCTGCATGATCAGGATCTGGCCGTGATTAACTCGGATCACCAGCTCTACAAGGATCTGGAAGCAAGGTTCAGGGAACATGATTGCGTGATGAACGTGCGTATTCAAAGCGATCTCTTCGTGCCGCAGTTTTCGCTGCTCCCCGGAACGGGGATCGTTGGTGTCGTGGATCCGATCAACATCCGCAATTACGATCTTCTTTCGACCGCAGAGGGAGAGATCGTGTTTCGTCCCTTCGTTCCCGAAACCCACCTGCATGTCAGCGTCATCACGCCGGCTTTCGGCGCACAGTCCAAGGTGGAGGAGGAGTTCGAGAAGTATCTGACAGCTGAACTCGGCAAGCTTGAAGAGGAAGGCGCCCGAGACAGCCGGTAGTCAGGCGGTCATTCAGCGGCCCTCCGCGGTGCAATGCGCGAACATGGTGCAACATTCGCGGATGGCTTTTCATCTTCGCTCATCCTTTTCAATTTGACGGTGCTGAGAAGAGTTCCGATGCCGCTCTGACGCTCTTGCGGGAGGCCGGAAGTCGGCACGAGCTTACGGGTCTTGTCGCTGCCTGCCTCGCCGATCTGCGATTGCCGAGCACCCTCCTGCGCTATCGGGCCAGGCCAGCTGGGTCCTGAACATCGCGGCCGAGCGCGGCAAGGTCGGAATACCGATCGCCGATGCGGTGGTGCGGGCGGCCTCCGGTTGCCGCACCCAGTGCCACAACGAGTTCATCGCAAGCCGGCGCATCGTAGATCGAGAACTGCACCGTGAGGTAATGTGAGCGCCGCCCGGTGTCGTGCTTGTCCATGAGCGGGATCTGGATCTGAGTGTTGGCAGGACCGCGCGTGTTGGTGAAGCCCAGATAGCTTTTCGCACCCACGGCCTCGCGGTAGAAATTGCCGAATTGCAGCGTGTGTATGAGCGCCGAGGCATGCTCGACTTCGCAATCGGTGCCGGCGATGCAGGCCTTGCCGTAGGCCTCGATGGACGCGCCCGAACCGGCAAGCGCAACCAATCGGTCGGTGAGCACCTTGCCAAGCACGGGCGCCATGCGGCGGATTTCCGGCGAGAGATCCTCGACGAAGCCGCGCCCGGCCCATGGGCTCGCCACCACGGCCGCCACGCCGATCATCCGCAAGGGCGGGGTGGCGGCACGCCCGCCTTCGGTGTGAATGTCCTCGTCGAATGTCACGACTTTTCTCAGTTCGGGCAGCATCCGGGCTCTCCTCTCAGACGGTGTATTCGTTCCGGCCAGCGATCACATGCACCACACCGGCGGTTTCCGTTCCGTGGTAGATTCCGAAGCGACCATGCCGGTTTTCCCGCTGGTAGCGGGCCAGCATGGAGCGTTCGGCATTGCTTGCGACACGATCGAGCGGGAGGTCCGCGAGATCGAAATAGCGCATGCCATTCGGTGCGGCCCCGGCTACGGAGCCGTGATATATGATGGTGTGGATACCGGTTTCCGCCTGCTGGAAGACGGCGAACAGATGATCGAGGCTCGGGTGAAGACCTTGCGCTACGAGATGCTCTTCGAGGCCCTTGACGGAGTTCTGTGCGGCGGGTGCCTTGGGCACTGAAACCGATCCGTCCGAATGCTCTTCAAGAAGGATAGCCGCACCATCGGCCAGAACCGCGCCGATCTTGCCGTGGCTGGCGCGCGCCGCCGCATTGGCCACCCTGCTTTCGAGGCCGAGATCGAAATAGGCGCCGCGGAAATAGCCCAGCGGCTGACCATCCCTCGCTTGATGTGAAAGCACACGCCCGACCAGTACAAGATGATCACCGGCATCGACGAGCCGGTGATGCGCACAGGTGAAACGGGCGAGTGCGCCTTCGATCATCGGCATGTCCTGCGGGCCAGCGTGCCATTTCGCGAGGTCGAACTTGTCCGGTGTGCGCGAGGCAAAAAGCCCGGAAACTTCTTGCTGATCGCCTGCGAGAATGTTCACCGCGAAATGCTCGGCTGTGGCGAAGACGTCGCAACTATGCGCCGTTTTGGCAAGGCAGACGAGCAAAAGTGGCGGATCGAGCGACACGGAGGTGAATGAATTCGCGGTGAAGCCGCGCGGCGCACCATCGGCTTGCCGGGTGGTGATAACCGTTACACCCGTTGCAAAGGTGCCGAAAGCACCACGCAACGCGCGCTTGGCATCTTCTGTCATGGCCGGAATTTCACCCAGCTTGTCGAGAATGGCCTGATGCTCGCCCAGCCGGGGCGGGGCGCTCAGGGCGCGGGGCTTGTGAGCGGAAAAGCGCAACGGGTTGGCGGCCACCCTCCACGGCGCACGGCCCGGCTCGGGGTGGGGGATGAGCTCGAGCATGCGGCGCGCCGTCACGTGAGGGTCTTTCACGATGTCGGCAATGGTGTTGAGCGGGCCAAAGGGGACCCTTCCGCCCAGAAGGGTCCCCAGCTCCGCCTTGCCGTGCTGCGCCGTCCAGCCAGCCACAGCACGGTTGATCTCGGCGGCATGTTCCGCACGGCCCGCGCGGGTGGCGAAGCGCGGCTCCTCGGCAAGATCGGGCCGCTTCATCACATCGGCGAGGGTTTGCCAGAAACTGTCATCGACGATGCCAAGCGCAACATGACCATCGGCGGCGGGAAAGAGGCCGAAGGGGGCGAGCAGAGGATGCCCGTTGCCTTCCGGGCCCGGCACCTGCCCGGTCATGTCATGCAGGTAGACCATGCGTTCGCACATCGAGATCATCGCGTCATACATGCCGAGATCGATGAACTGCCCTTTTCCGGTGGCCTCTGCCTCGCGCAGGGCCACGAGAATCCCGAAGGACATCATCATCCCTGCAAAGATGTCACCGATCCCCGGCCCGACCTTGGTGGGCGTCTGTGCATCGGGGCCGGTCATCGCGATCAGCCCGCCCATCGATTGCGCAACCACGTCGTAGGAAGGCCAGCCGGCATAGGGGCTGGCGCCGCTGCGCGGGTCGCCGAAGCCCCGGATCGCGGCATAGACGAGCCTGGGATTATCGCTTGCCAGCGTCTCGTATGAGATACCCAAGCGCTCCATCACGCCGGGGCGGAAGTTCTCCAGCACCACGTCCGCGGTGGCCGCCAGCTTGCAGAATGCGGCCTTGCCTTCGGACGATTTCAGGTCCAGCCGCACGCTTTTCTTGCCACGATTGAGGCTGACGAAATATCCGGCCCAATCGTGGTTCGGGTCGTCGTCGCGAAAGGGGCCGTTGTTGCGGCTGGTATCTCCGGTGTCGCTCTCGATCTTGATGACCTCGGCGCCGTGATCGGCGAGGAACATGCTGCAATAGGGACCTGACAGCATGCGGCTCAAGTCGAGCACGCGCAAGCCCTTTAGAATCGCACTGCTCACTGGCTCTGCTCCGGTTGAAGGGCGTCCAGAAAACGTCGGACGGGTGTGTTGACCACGGCAGGATCTTCGGCCAGCGCCATGTGTCGCAACCCCGGAAGGACAAGCGCCTCCGCGCCCTCGATCTCGGCGGCGATGGCGCGGGTCATTTCGGGGCCATTGCCGAAATCCTCGTCGCCGGTGATCACCAGCGTGGGGCAGGAAATGGGCGGTTCGGGGGCCACGATCTCGTCGATCCCCTCCGCCAGCACACGGTAGATCCGGTGATACACGTCCTTGCGGTTCGCGAGGATCCAGCCGCGCACTTCGTCGATCCGTGCCGGGTTGGATTGACGGAAGGCCTCGGTGAACCAGCGCTCGAGCGCGGCCTCCACGGTGGCGGCAGGACCATGACAGCGCGCCTGTTCAACGCGGGCGAGAATCGCGGACTGCGCCATTTCATCACGCTTGTGCGGAGAATGGAGGATGACAAGCGCGCGGGTGCGCTGCGGCGTATCCAGCGCAAACCGGCGCGCAATCATGCCCCCCAGCGAAAACCCTGCGACAGAGGCCGAATGAAGGCCGCAATGATTCATCAATGTCTGCAACTGCCGGGAAAACATCGCAAGGCTCGGGGCTTCCGGCGGATCGGCGGATTGTCCGTGCCCGAATAGATCGTAGCTGAGCACGCGATAGCGATCGTCAAGGGCGGGTGCCATCCATTGCCAGCAGACACGGTTCAGACCGAGCCCGTGGATGAGCACGACGCAGGGCGCTCCCTCCGGGCCGCTCAAATCATATGCCGTGCCATCCGGCGCGATCCGCATCACGCGACCCCGCTGTTCGTTGACTTGTGTATCCGGAACATTTCAACTCTCCTTTAACTTCAGACTGAACGTTCCGTATTTGCCGGTCTTAAATTTTTTCGCCAGAGGGTGACGATTTTTCGCACACTCCAAGTTGGAAAAGTCGATTTGAATGAGTCGGAAGAACAAGGGGAGGGACAGCAATGGCAGAGATCCGGACCTATCAGATGTTGATAGGCGGCGCATGGACAGATGCCTCGGACGGGGGTCTGTTCGACAGTGTGAACCCGACAACCGGCGCAGTCTGGAGCCGTGTGCCTGAAGCTACAGAAGAGGACGTGGACCGCGCCGTGCGTGCCGCGCACGAGGCGTTTCTGAATGGTCCCTGGGCGAAGTTGACGCCCACACAGCGTGGCAAGCACCTGCGCAAACTTGCAGAGCTTCTTGCGGAACGCTCCGAGGATCTGGGTCGGATCGAAACCATCGACACCGGAAAGATGCTGAAGGAAACCAAGTGGCAGGCAACCTATATCGCGGAGTTCTTCCAGTTCTACGCCGGCTGCGCCGACAAGATCAGTGGCGAGACGCTGCCCATCGACAAGCCCGATCTCTTCGTTTTCACCAAGCGCGAGCCGCTGGGAGTGGTGGCCGCCGTGGTGCCCTGGAACAGCCAGCTCTTTCTTGTTGCGGTGAAGATCGGCCCGGCCCTCGCTGCAGGCAACACGGTGGTGCTGAAGGCTTCTGAACATGCCTCCGCCGCCATGCTGGAATTCGGCAAGCTGATCGAGGAGGCGGGGTTTCCGCCCGGGGTGATCAACATCGTCACCGGCCATGGCGAGCCCTGCGGGCGCGCGCTGACGGCCCACAAGCTGGTGGCACGGGTTTCTTTCACTGGCGGGCCCGGCGCGGCACGACACGTGCTCGAGAACACCAAGAACAATTTTGCCGAGGTGAGCCTCGAACTGGGCGGCAAATCTCCCTTCATCGTCTTTGATGACGCCAATATCGAAAGCGCGGTCAACGCCTCGATCGCCGGAATCTTCGGAGCCACCGGGCAAAGCTGCGTTGCGGGCTCCCGGCTCTACCTGCACGAGGGTATCGCAAATGAATTCCTCGAGCGGATGATCGCGCAGGCAAAGGAGATCCGCATCGGCGACCCGCTGGAGGAAGAGACGCAGATGGGCCCGCTCTGCACCGCAGGGCAGCGCGACCGAATCGAGAGCGAGCTCGAGCTCGCCCTGAAGGAGGGAGCGAAAATCCTCACCGGCGGGCAGCGTCCAAAGGGCAAGGAGGGGCTTTACTTCGAGCCGACCATTGTTTCGTGCCCGCGACAGGACATGCGCATCGTCGATACCGAGCTTTTCGGTCCTGTGCTGTGCGTTCAGACCTTCGGGACCGAAGAGGAAGCCGTGGCGCTCGCCAACGATACCGAGCACGGCCTCGCCGCTGGCATCTTTACCCGCGACAGCGCTCGCTCGCTCAGGATGGCTGATGCTGTGCGCGCCGGGATCATCTGGGTGAACACCTATCGCGTGGTCTCACCCATAGCCGAGTTCGGCGGGATCAAGGGCTCGGGCTATGGCCGTGAGAGCGGCTTTCAGGCGATGTATGACTACACCCGCCCCAAGACCGTTTGGATGAACACCTCGGATGAGCCGATGGTCAATCCCTTCGTTATGCGCTGAAGGAGGTAAGAGCACATGAAATTTCAACTCGCGATCAATCTTGAACGAATTGATGAAGGCGTGGACATGCGTGCGGTGCGTGATCATACGCTGGATATGGTGCAAATGGCTGAGGAGGGCGGTTTCGAGATTGCCTGGGCAGCAGAGCACCATGCGCTCGAGATGACCATCGCGCCCAACCCGTTCCAGATTCTGACATGGTGGGCCGAGCATACCGACAGGATCCGCCTGGGCACCGCCGTGGCTTCGGCGCCTTACTGGCACCCTATCGGCTTGGCGGGAGAAGCCGCCTTTCTCGATCTGTTGAGTGGGGGACGTCTGGAGTTCGGTATCGGCTCTGGTGCCTACCAGCGAGAGTTCGATCGGATGAAACCAGGTCTCAAGCAATCGGACGGATGGAGATACATGCAGGAAATCCTTCCCGTCGTGCGCGCGCTCTGGAATGGGGATTTTGCGCATGACGGCGAATTCTGGCAGTTCCCCACAGCCACCTCCTGCCCAAAACCCTTGCAGCGGGAGGTGCCTGTCTGGGTCGCCGCGCGCGCGCCAATTACATTTGATTACGCCGTGCGCGAGCGCTGCCACATCATGAGCTGGCCGCTCACCCGCCCGTTCTCGGAAGCCGAACTCTACAAACAAAGGCTCGACGAAGCGGTGGCCAAGGCGAACAATGGCTTTTGCCCGACCTTCGCGATGATGCGCCATTCGGCCGTTTACGACAACGAGGCCGACCGGCAGAAGGCACTCGACGCGATCCGGCTGGTGCTGGGACAGTTCGAGAACCTCTTTCGCAACGCGGGCGACGTGGTTAATGGCTTTCCCAAGCAGATTCCGCTCGACGAGCTTGCGGGTCGTGAACAATACGACCCTGACATGCTGGAGGAGAATCTGCTCTTCGGGTCGCCCGACACGGTGATCGGGAAGCTGAAACGCTACGAGACGTTGGGGGTCGATGCCTTCATCTACTATGCCTCCATGGGGCTAGACATGGATGCACAGAAACGTTCGATGAAACTGTTCTGCGAAGAAGTTATGCCTGCCTTCCAATAAGGAGACGCTGATATGTCTGACGGTGTGAAAGTCGTTCGCGACGGCCATGTTCTTGAGGTGACGCTCGATCGTGGCAAGGTCAATGCGATCGACGTGAAAACGAGCCAGGCGCTGGCCGAGGCTTTCCGTGAGCTTCATGAAGACAAGAATCTGCGCTGCGCGATCCTTACCGGCGGCGGAGAAAAGATTTTCTCGGCAGGCTGGGACCTGAAGGCGTTGAACGCGGGCGAGATGTCCCTCGATAACTGGTGGGAGAGCGACGATTACGGCTTCGGCGGTTTTACCGGGCTCACCGAGAACTGGGAGCTCAACAAGCCGGTGATTGCCGCGATCAACGGGCTTGCCATCGGCGGCGGCTTCGAGATGGCGATGGCCTGCGACCTGCTTGTCGCCGCTGATCACGTGGAATTCGGGCTGCCGGAAATGCCCCTCGGTATCGTGCCTGACGCAGGCGCGTTGCAGCGCCTGCCCCGGCGCATTCCGCACAATATCGCGATGGAGATGTTTCTCCTGGGCCGCAGGATGACCGCGCAGGAAGCCGCGCAATACGGGCTCGTCAACAAGGTCGTTCCCCAAAAGGACCTCATGAAGGCCGCGCGCGAATGGGCGGCCTCTATCGCATGGTCGGCCCCCTTGGCAATGCAGAGCGTGAAGGAGGTTCAACGCGCCATCGAATGTGTACCGCTCGAGGAGGCCTTCGCCAAGATGCGCGGTGATGGGCTGCCGATCTATCGGACGATGCTCAAATCCGAGGACGCGAAGGAGGGTGTGGCGGCCTTCGTCGAGAAGCGCGAGCCGAAATTCAAGGGGCAATGACGATGTATCCCGATCCCTCCGCCATCACCCGTGTCGCGAGCCTCGGTGCCGGGCCGATAGGTGGCGGCTGGGCAGCGCATTTCCTGGCCCGCGGCTATGACGTGACCGCGTATATCCACGATCCTTCGGAGCACGGTGCGCTGATGGCGGTGATCGAGACAGGCTGGAAGAGTCTGACGGCCCTGGGTCTTGCATCCGATGCCTCGATGGACCGCCTGACGGTGACGAGCGACCTGAGTGAAGCCGTGGAAGGCGCGGGGTTCATTCAGGAAAGCGCTCCGGAACGGTTGGAGATCAAGCGGGCGCTCTACACGCGGCTCGGGGAGATTGTGCCGCGGGAAGTGGTCATCGGCTCATCGACCTCGGGTCTCACGATGACCGAGATCGCGGCGGATTGCGCCACGCCCGAACGCTGCGTGATCGGGCATCCCTTCAACCCGCCCTACCTGCTTCCGCTGGTGGAAATCGTCGGTGGGAAACAGACGGACAAGGCCGCGGTGGACTGGGCAGCGGCTTTCTACGAACTTGCGGGCAAAGCACCACTGGTAATGAAAAAGGAGGTGCCCGGCTTCGTGGCCACGCGCCTGCAGGAGGCGCTCTGGCGGGAAGCGCTGCACATGGTGGCGAATGGCGAGGCGACGCCGGAAGATATCGATATCGCTCTCATAAACGGCCCTGCCCCACGGATGGCCGTGCAGGGGCAATGCATGGCCTTTCACGTGGCCTGTGGCGAGGGCGGCATGGCTACCAATCTTGACCAGTTCGGACCGGCGCTCAAATGGCCGTGGACGCGGCTTGAGGCCCCGGAATTGACGCAGGAGTTGCGCGACAGGATGGTGGAAGGCTGCAACGCGATGGCGGCGGGACGGCATTTCGAGGAGATGGCCGGGGAACGCGACCGCAAGATTGTGGCGGTGCTCAAGGCGGTGCGCGACATCGGCTAGGGTCTGGCAACCCGTGTCGGTTTCGCGACGGTGCCGTTCAGCCGCGCGTTCGCTGATTAACCTGGAACGTCTCGAGATATTTCGACAGTGTTCCGGGCCATGTGGGCGCGTCTTCCTGCTCGGGCCAAGCCTGCCGGTATTCGCTGGGCCGCCGCCCGAAACATTTGCGGAAGGCATAGGCGAAATGCGACAGCGAATTGAAGCCGGACGCGGCGGAGATTTCGCGCACGCCCAGATCGGTGGAGATAAGCAGCACGCGGGCGTGTTGGAGCCGGAGTAGCAGCCCGAACTGCACCACCGAGCAGCCCATCGCCTGATTGAACTGGCGCTCCAGTTGGCGCTGCGAAATGCCTCCTTGCCGGGCGATCTCAGGGACGGGGATAGGCTCGGATATATTGGCCTCGATCAGGTCAATCGCGGCGGCAACGCCGGGCGGCAGGCTCTCGGTGCCGCGCCCCAGCGTCTTGCGTTGCGGCGCGTTGGCGGGCCGCACCGGGTGGTGCATGATGTTATCGGAAATCTCACCAACGAGTGCCGCTCCGTGATCGGCACGGATGAGGTGCAGCATCAGGTCGGTGGCCGAGGTGGAGCCGGCGCAGGTCATGATCTTCCCGTCGATCGTGAAGAGTTGCTCAGCCGCGAGAACATCGGGAAATTTCTCCTGAAACCCGGCGAGATAGGACCAGTGCGTTGTTGCTTGTCGCCCGGCGAGCAGGCCCGCGCGGGCAAAGACGTAGCTGGCGATCTCCACTGCACAGAGCCGTATGCCCAGGCGCGCCTGCCGCCTCAGCCACGACAGAAGTGCGGGATCGGCGTAATGCTCGGCGCCCCAGCTTCCGGCGAGCACGATGAGATCGTCGCGTGTGAGCTTCTCGGGCATCCCGCTGCAGGTGATCTGCATGCCGTTGCTCGCGGTCACCTCGCCGGGGTGCAGTGCGTGGAAGGTGTGCCGGTAGAGCGGCGACGAGGACAGGTAGTTTGCGATGCGCACCGGCTCCAGCAGGCTGACGATCCCCATCATGTTGAAACGAGGCAGCAGCACACACGCGATTCGTCCCGGCTCTGGCGCGGACTCTCCCGGGTCAGGCACAATTGGCAAGGCTGCCTCCTGTTCGGCCAAAAGGTGAATCTTTTCGCCACTCATATCTCGGAAACGGCGAATAATCTATATTATCTGCGACCCTTGGCCGCAAACTTGAAAAAAAGGGGGAGGCTACATGAACTTCGAGGTTGTCGTCACGTGCGCCGTCACGGGTGCAGGGGATACCACGGGCAAGAGCCCTCACGTGCCGGTCACGCCCCGGCAGATCGCCGATGCAGCCCTCGAGGCTGCACAGGCGGGAGCGGCCATCGCCCACATTCATGTGCGCGATCCGCAGACGGGTGCGGGGTCGCGCGATGTGGCGCTTTTCGAGGAGGCTGTCGCGCTGGTACGCAAGAGCGGCACGGATGTCGTGATCAACCTGACGGCGGGCATGGGGGGCGACTGGGCTCCCTCGGCGGACGACCCGGCGCTGCCGGGGCCCGGCACCGACATGATCGGCCCCGAGGCGCGGCTGGCGCATGTGAAGGCCTGCATGCCCGAGATCTGCTCGCTCGATTGCGGCACGCTCAACTTTTCCGACACCGATACGATCTACATTTCCACCCCGCCAACTTTGCGCCGCATGGCCGCGCTGGTGAAGGAATGGGGCGTGAAGCCCGAACTGGAAGTTTTCGACCTGGGCCATATCCGATTTGCCCGCGCTATGATCGAGGAAGGGTTGATTGCCCATCCGCCGATGTTCCAGCTCTGCCTCGGTATCCCGTGGGGCGCCGACCAGACGGTCGAGACCATGGCGGCGATGAAGGCGCAACTACCGCCCGGGGCAAGCTGGGCGAGCTTCGGGATCGGGCGCTACCAGATGCCGATGGCCGCCGCCGCCGTGGCGCTGGGCGGCAATGTGCGCGTGGGGCTGGAGGACAATATCTGGCTGGAGCGCGGCGTGCTGGCCACCAATGGCCAGCTTGTCACCCGCGTGATCGAGATCATCGAGCGCATGGGCGGCCGCGCCCTGACCCCGCAGGAAGCCCGCAACAAGCTGAAGCTGCGCGGAGCCGACGGATGAGCGAGGCGGCCACAGGCGGATTGGGACTGACGACGCTGACCAAGCGCTTCGGCGGGTTCACGGCCGTGGACAACGTGGATCTGGAGATCCGGCGCGGCGAGTTCCTGACGCTGCTGGGCCCGTCCGGATCAGGCAAAACGACGCTGCTGATGATGATCGCGGGCTTTCTCGACATCACCGAGGGCGATATCCTGCTCGATGGTGCCTCGATCCGCGACGTGCCGGCCGACAAGCGCAATTTCGGCATGGTGTTCCAGGGCTATGCGCTGTTCCCGCACATGACGGTGCGGCAGAACGTGGGCTATGCGCTGGATGTGCGCGGCCGCCCCAAGGCAGAGATCGAGGCGCGTGTGGACGAGATGCTGGAACTGGTTCAGCTGTCGCAGTTCGGCCAACGCAAGCCCGGGCAGTTGTCGGGCGGGCAGCAGCAGCGCGTGGCGCTGGCGCGCGCGCTGGTCTTCGCGCCGCCGGTCCTGTTGCTGGATGAGCCCTTGGGCGCGCTCGACAAGAAGCTCCGTGTTGAGGTGCAGGACCAGCTCAAGGATATTCACAAGCGCATCGGCACCACCTTCATCTACGTCACCCACGACCAGGAAGAAGCGCTTTCGATGTCGGATCGCATCGTGATCATGCAGAACGGCCGGATCGAACAACTGGGCACGCCGACGGAGCTCTATGAGAAGCCGCGCACGCGCTTTGCCGCCGGGTTCCTGGGCAAGAGCAATTTCCTGGAGATGGCGGACGGCACCCATGCGCTGCGCCCCGAGAAGATCGACATCGCACCGCAGGGCGGGCTGGGCGGCAACGCGCGGCTGTCGGGGACGATCCGGGACATCACCTATTTCGGGGCGATGAAGAAATACATGGTCGCCGTCGAGGGCCGCGAGGATATCGAGGTGGGCGTGGACAGCTGGCGCAACCCGCACGCGCTGCACGAGGGCCAGAGCGTGGAACTGGGGTGGGCCGATCATGCCTCCATAAGGCTTGAAGAGAACTGAGGGATTTCGCAAGGGCGCAAGAATAGCGTCGATATAACAAAGGGTTGAAACGGCCTGCCTACCAACAAGGAGAGACTGCAATGCAAGACAAGCAATTCATGAAGGAAACGCTGCTCGACGGTGCGAGGGCCTATCGGGCCGGACGGATGGACCGCCGGACCTTCCTCGCGCTCTGCGGCGCGGCCGGTGTGGCCACCAATGCCGTTCTGGCGGGCGATGCCCAGGCCGCGGCCGATCACATCGTGATGTGGAACTGGGGTGGCATCTCCGAGGAATGCCATGGCAACGCCATCGGAGTTCCGTTCACGGAAAAGACCGGCATGGGTATGCGCTTTGACACCTCGGGTCCGCTGGAAGGCAAGATTCGCGAGATGGTGGACAGCGGAAACGTGACCGCCGACGTGGCGGACGGGGATCTTTTCAACGCCGTGTCGCTGGGACCGACGGGACATCTGGAGGCGATTGATTACGACATCGTTTCCAAGGAGCGCACCCTGCCGCAATATGCGCTGGAATACGGTGTATCGGTGATCCTCTACGGTTATGCTTTCGTCTATGACACCGAAGCCTACGGCGACAACCCGCCGCAGAACTGGGCCGATTTCTTCGATACGGAGAAATTCCCGGGCACGCGGTCGCTGTACAAATGGGCCAACGGGTCGCTTGAGGCCGCGCTGATGGCCGACGGCGTTCCGGGCGACCAGCTTTACCCACTCGACATGGAGCGGGCGCTGGCCAAGATCCAGTCGATCAAGGATGACAGCATCTACTGGGGTTCCGGTTCGGAAGTGCATTCCATGGTGGTCTCGGGCGAAGCGTCGATGGCAATCATCTGGCAGAACCGCGGGAAGAACATCGAGGAGGACACCGAGGGACGCTACAAGCTGGTCAACAATCAGGCCATGGCCATGCCCGGTGCCTATATCGTGCCCAAGGGCAACCCGGCGGGTCGCGAGGCGGCGATGCAGTTCATCGCCACGGCGCAAGAGGTGCCCTCCCAGCTGGCGATTCTGGAATGCCTCGGCATGACCCCCTCGAACCCCGAGGCGTTCAGCCAGATACCCGAGCATCAACAAGCCTATGCCATCACCTCGGCCCAGAACATCGACAAGATCGTCTTTAACGATCCGGTCTGGTGGGGTGAGAACAGCAGCGAGGCGGTGAACGCCTTCCTCGACGCCATCAGCTGAACCGAACCGGCCAGCCCGGCCCAGCTAGGGCACGGGCTGGCCATTCCTGACACTGCCCGGGCCGGCGAACGGCCCCGGGCCTGGATAATGCGCAAAGACACTTCAGGATGCAGGCACTGACACGATACATCAGCCCCGGATGGCTTCTGGTTGCGCCCTTTTTCCTGTTGGTGGTGGCGTTCTACCTCGGGCCGCTCGTCAATATCCTGTGGCTGAGCTTGACGGACCCCGAGCCGGGGCTCGGCAACTACCGTATGTTGACGGAATCGGACGCGCTGGCCCGCATCCTTTGGACGACCCTCCGCATCTGCGCGATCACCACCGTATTCAGCGTCGTGATCGGCTATTGTCTGGCCTACGCGATGGTGCATGCGCATCAAAAAAGCCAGAACTGGATGCTGACGCTGTTGCTCATCAGCTTCTGGATCTCGGTCCTCGTGCGGACTTTCGCCTGGTTGATGTTGCTGGGCCATAATGGCGTTGTGAACAGCGGGATGGAGGCGATCGGCCTGATCGATCGGCCCGTAAGGTTCATGCGCAACGAACTGGGCGTGCTGATCGGGATGGTGCACTACATGATACCCTATGCGGTGCTGCCACTGATGGCCAACATGCAGACACTTGATCCGCGCGTGATGGCGGCCTCGCGCAATCTCGGTGCCAATGGGGTGCAGACCTTCCGGCGGATCTACCTGCCGTTGACCATTCCCGGCATCGTGGCCTCGTCGCTTCTGGTTTTCATCCTGAGCCTCGGCTTCTATGTCACGCCGGCGATCCTCGGGGGCGGCAGGGTCCTGATGGTCGCGGAATACATCAGCGTGCAACTTCTGGTGACGCTGCGTTGGGGTACGGCGGCGATGCTGGGCACACTGATGTTGATCGGAGTGCTGGCTCTTTTGTGGATCATGTCGCGCTTCATGCGGCTCACCACTGTCTTTGGCGGTGGAGCCACGCGATGAAACCGGGGTTGTTTGATCGGCTGAACCGGGTGGGCGCATGGATGGTGCTGCTTTTTCTCGTGCTGCCGGCACTCATTGCCATCCCCGTGTCACTGACGCCGAAGCGGTTCCTTTCGATGCCCGAGGGCGAGTATTCGCTGCGGCATTTCAGGCATCTTTTCACCAGTCCCGACTGGCTATCGAGCTTTGCCCAAAGCGGAATCATCGCCGCGAGCACGGCGATACTGGCCACCACGCTGGGCACGCTCTGTGCCATCGGGCTGTGGCGGGTGACCTCGCGCAACACCGAGATCGTGCGGGCCTTCCTGTTGTTGCCGCTGATCATTCCGCAAATCATCTCGGCCATGGTGTTTTATCGCCTGCTGGTGCCGATGGGGCTGATCGACAGCTACCCGGGCCTGATCCTGGCCCATACGGTTCTGGCGACGCCACTGGTGCTGATCACCGTGAGCGCGAGCCTCGCCAATTTCGATCCCAGGCTGGAACAGGCGAGCCGTAATCTCGGCGCCTCGAATTGGACGACGATGCGCCGGGTGATCCTGCCGTCGGTCAAGCCGGGCGTCTATGCCGGGGCGCTTTTCGCCTTCATCCTCAGTTGGGACGAGATCGTCGTCACGCTCTTCATTTCCAAATTCAACGTCTACACCCTGCCCCGCCGGATGTGGAACGGCATCCGCGAAAACACCGACCCCACGGTCGCCGCAGCGGCGGTGGTGCTGATCGCCATCACCCTGATCGCCTTCGCCATCTCGGCCGTCATCGCGCGCCGCCGCGCGCAAGGCGCAGCATCAAAGGACTGAACCCATGAACTTCCAGACCAGTCACGAGAACGAACTGCTGTTGAGCACCGTGCGCGCCTTCATGGAAGAGAATTTCTTTCCACACGAGGAGATGGTCGACAGCACCGGCGAGGTGCCCGAGGAACTTGGCCGCGAGATCGAGGCCAAGTCCAGGGAAATCGGACTTTACGCCTGCAACCTGCCCGAGGAGGTGGGCGGCGGCGGCCTCTCGCTGTCCGCGCAACACCTGATCGAGCGCGAATACGGCAAGACTACCCACGCGCTGCATTCCTGGGCGGCGCGGCCAACGGAAATCCTGCTGGCCTGCGAGGGTGACCAGCGCGAACGCTACCTGCTGCCCTGCGTGACCGGCGAAAAGCGCGAGCTGTTCGCACTGACCGAGCCCGAGGCGGGATCGGACGCGATGGGCATGCGCTCGACCGGGCGGCGCGACGGCGATGACTGGATCCTGAACGGCTCGAAACACTTCATTTCGGGGCCCTGCATGCCCGATTTCGCCATCGTCTTCGCCGCCACTGGCGAGGATGACACCCCGCGCGGGCCGCGCAAGCGCGTCACCGCATTTCTGGTGGATGTGGGTCTGCCCGGGTTCGACTGCCGCGAGGGGACGAAGTCGGTCAGCTATCGCGGCTACAAGACCTTTCAGCTGAGCTTCGAGGATGTGCGTCTGGGCCCTGAGCAGATTCTGGGCGAGGAGGGGCGAGGCTTCGAAGTCGCCAACCAGTGGCTGGGCATGGGGCGCATCTGGGTCGGGGCCAGCTGCTGTGGCAAGGCCGAGCGTATCCTGGACATGGCCAGCGAATGGGCGGCCACCCGCCGACAGTTCGGCCAGCCCATCGGGCGCTTTCAGGCCACCGGGTTCCGGCTGGCCGACGGGGCGATGACCCTGCGTGCCGCCGATCTGATGGTGGCCGACGCCGTGGCCCGGCACGAACGCGGCACCATGTCGGATGCCGATGCCGCGATGGTCAAGGTCTTCTGCTCGGAAATGCTGGGCCGGATCGCGGATGACGCGGTTCAGATCCATGGCGGCATGGGCCTGATGGAGGAATTGCCGATCCAGCGTCTGTGGCGCGACAGCCGACTGGAACGGATCTGGGACGGCACCAGTGAAATCCAGCGCCACATCATCACCCGGTCGATCCTGCGGCTATACGGGGCCTGACCCATGACCCCCGTCAAACGGCAGAATTTCGAACGCCTGCTGAACCCGCGCCATATCGCCTTCATCGGTGGAGCCGATGCGGGCGTAGCCATCGGCGAGGCGCGGCGCGCGGGGTTTGCCGGGCTGATGTGGGCGGTGAACCCGAGGCGCGAAAGCCTCGCCGGGCTGGCCTGCCTGGCGTCCATCGGAGACCTGCCCGAGGCACCGGACGCGGTGTTTCTGGCCGTTCCCGCGCCGGCCGTGCCGGGGGCGGTGGCGGAGCTGGCTGCGATGGGTGCCGGCGGGATCGTCTGCTATACCGCCGGGTTCGGTGAGGCGCATGAGGAGGGCCGCAGGCTCGAGGAAGCGCTGAAGGCCGCGCTGGGCGACATGGTTCTGATCGGGCCCAATTGCTACGGGATCATCAATTACATCGGCAAGTCGGCGCTCTGGCCCTTCGCGCATGGCGGGGCCTGCCCCGGCTACGGTGCGGCAATCATCACCCAGTCGGGCATGTTCTCTTCCGATATCACGATGAGCCAGCGCACGCTGCCGCTGGCCTACATGGTATCAGCGGGCAATCAGGCCGATCTGGGCCTGACCGAGCTGGTGGACCTGCTCTGCGAACGGCCGGAGGTGCGCGCCATCGGCCTGCATATCGAGGGGTTGGCGGATATCCCGGCCTTCGAGCGGGTCGCGCTGAAGGCGCTGCGCGCGGGCACGCCGGTGGTGGCGCTCAAGACCGGCCGATCGTCCATCGGCGAAAGCCTGACGCTCAGCCACACCGGCTCGCTTGCCGGCGCCAGCGCGCTTTATGACGCGCTTTTCGCCCGCACCGGCGTGATCGGCGTAACCAACCCTTCGCAGTTTCTGGAGACGTTGAAGTTTCTCTGTGTCGCGGGCGCGCCAAGCGGGGATGCGGTGCTGGGCTTCACCTGTTCGGGTGGCGGGGCGACGATGGTGGCCGATCATGGTGAGGCCATCGGGCTCAGGTTTCCTGCGCCGGATGAAGCCGCGCGCCGGGCGCTGGAGGTGCTGTTGCCACCCATCGCGACGGTGAGCAACCCGCTGGATTACACGACGCCCATCTGGGGCCAGCCCAAGCACACCGCACCTGTTTTCGCCGCGGCAATGGCGCAGGTGCCGGCGCACGCCACGCTTCTGGTGCAAGATTACCCGGCGCCGGGGCTGGACAGCACGGAACAGCTCTATCTCAATGACGGATTGGCCTTTGCCGAGGCAGCCCGCGCCGCAGGGTTGCCCGCCGTGATCTGCGCCACCATTCCCGAGAATATCGGGCCGCATATCCGAGAGCATTTCATCGCAAGGGGGATCGCTCCGATGCAGGGGCTGCACGAGGCGCTGAATGCGATCCGCGATGCGGCCTCGTGGTCCATGGCGCGGGCGCGCATTCTCGCGGCTCCGCCGGAGCCGCTTCTGGTCGCGCCTCCGGTCAGACGGCCGCGGCTTCTAAGTGAGGCCTCGGGCAAGGAGAGGCTGGCCGATGCCGGGCTGCCGGTCCCCAGTGGGCGGCAGGTTTCGGGTGACCGGCTGTGCGAGATCGCCGATGCGCTTGGGTACCCGGTGGTGCTGAAGATGATGGGCGAGGGGCTTGCTCACAAGACCGAGGCCGGCGCCGTGGCCCTTGCACTGGACGGCCCAGAGGCCCTGGCGCGCGCCGCAGACGAGATGCGCGACCGCGTCGCGCGCTACTCGGAACAAGCCTTAAGCGACCGGTTCCTTGTGGAGGTGATGGCCGCGCCGCCGCTGGCAGAGTTGGTGGTGGGTATCCGTCGTGATGCGCAGTTCGGCCTTGCCATGACGCTGGGCAGCGGCGGCATTTTCGTGGAACTGTTGGGCGACACGGTATCGTTGCTGCTGCCCGCCACACCAGCCGAGATTGCAAAGGCGCTGGACGGGTTGAGGGTGTCGGCGCTATTGCGGGGCTTTCGCGGGGCGCCGGCTGCCGACCAGTCGGCACTGGTAGCCGCGCTTTCCGGTCTGGCGGGTTACGCGATCTCCCATGCGGAGAGCATCGCCGAAATCGAGATCAACCCGTTGTTCGTCTACCAGAACGGGGTGCTGGTGATCGACGTCGTGATGCAGATTGACGATCCGTGAAGCGAACCCCGATCTGGTCATCGGCGCGGGCAACAAGCAGCGCTGGAACCAGTCAGAGCAACGCCGCCGCGGCTTTCGAGAGTGGGCAGAACATGGGGGTGTCTGTGTAAGTCGGTGGGTCAATGAGAGGGGAACTGCCATGGAAGGGCGCATCATCGTGGATGCGACATTCGAGAATGGAGCGACGAAGACGCGGCGTCCTGGTTGCTTGACCCCTCCGTTTCGGCGGGCACTGCCTTATAGCATGTTGCGCCAAATGGGCTTCAGCCTCGCACGGGCCGCTTGCGGCCCGGGCATGCGCCCGCCCGCCCCACGGCGGCCGCAAGCCCTGTTATCGGGAAGAGGTGAACCCGATCAGACGCAACTCGCTATAGGTGTTGGGGCTGTTGCTCGAAGATGGCAATCTGCATTCAAATCTGAGCGAGCGTGACATTTGACAGGCTGCTGAAAAATGAACCGGGGCTGCAAAAGCGAGGGAAGCCGTTCTTCCCCCTACGTCTCCACATCAAGAGGAGGGTGACGCCCGACCCTGGATGGGCGCTTCGGGACACCGGGGCGCCGAGGCAGAACGGGTCGATCTGCGTTCTGGTGACGGTCGCAGCGCCATGGTCGAAGGTGGCGCAGTCCTTGGAGTGGGGGAATTGGGCGATGCGCATCTGATACTGGATGGACCACACCCGCCGCCCTTCGGTCTCGGCTTCGATCAAGGTCTTGAGCGCTGTTGTCAGGCTTGGGTGGCGTGC
>SLDH01000366.1 GCA_007125415.1 Roseovarius sp. | reverse complement strand
GTCATCACCTTCGGCGCGGGGCATTTCTATGTCAGCCAGTCCGACAAGGGCGGGCTGGTCTTCGGTGGCGATATCGACGGCTACAACTCCTACGCCCAGCGCGGCAACCTGCCCGTGGTGGAGGATGTGGCCGAGGGCGGGATGGCGATCATGCCGATGATAGGCCGCGCGCGGCTGCTGCGCTCCTGGGGGGGGATCATGGACATGTCGATGGACGGCTCGCCCTTCATCGACCGCACCCATATCGAAGGGCTCTATTTCAATGGTGGCTGGTGCTATGGCGGCTTCAAGGCGACGCCTGCGTCGGGCTATTGCTACGCGCATCTGCTGGCCAAGGATGAGCCGCACCCGGTGGCCGCGCAGATGCGGCTTGACCGATTCCTGACCGGCAACCTGATCGACGAAAAAGGTCAGGGCAACCAGCCCAACCTGCATTGAGGGAGCGCGCAAGATGATCATCAATCACCCCCTGCTCGGCCCCCGCGACGCGGCGGAATTCGTCTATCTGGGCGACGCCAGTCTGATCGACCGCCCGGACTGGCAGGCCGAGGACGCACAAGAACAGTTCTATGCCTATGGCTATCTGCGCGACAACCCGGCAGGCAAGATGCAGGAGCTGTGGTATCACGAGCAGGGCGACCGCTCCTGGCTGGTGGTGACGCGCGACACGATCACCCACGAAATCACGCAAGTGGAACTGGCCCGCGATGTGGCCCGCGAAAGAGGGCGCGACAAATGAGCCGTATCGAAGGCGGTCTGATCGACCGCAGCCAGACCTTCCGCTTCACCTTCAATGGCAAGCCCATGCAGGGCCATGCAGGCGATACGCTCGCCTCCGCGCTTATCGCCAACGGTCAGAAGCTCGTGGGGCGGTCCTTCAAGTATCACCGGCCGCGCGGCATCTTCACCGCCGGCTCCGAGGAGCCCAATGCTCTGGTGGAGTTGCGCGGCGGTGCCCATCAGGAGCCCAACACGCGCGCGACGGTGACCGAGCTTTTCGACGGGCTGAGCGCAAAGAGCCAGAACCATCGCGGGCCGCTCGAATATGACCTGATGGCGATGACCGATTTTGCCGCGCCCTTTCTGAGCGCGGGTTTCTATTACAAGACGTTCATGTGGCCAAAGGCCTTCTGGGAAAAGGTCTATGAGCCTGCGATCCGTGCGTCGGCGGGGCTGGGCCGCCTGTCGATGCAGGAAGACCCCGACATCTATGACAAGGGCTTTCTGCATTGCGATCTGCTGGTGATCGGGGCCGGGCCTGCCGGGCTGCAGGCGGCGCTCACAGCCGGGCGCGCGGGCGCGCGGGTGATCCTCGCGGATGAGGATTTTCTGCCCGGCGGGCGGCTCAATGCCGAGACGCTGGAAGTGGACGGCATGGCGGGTCATGCCTGGGCCGCGCAGGCCGTGGCGGAACTTTCGGCCATGGGCAATGTGCGCATGATGACCCGCACCACCGTTTATGGCGCCTATGACCACGGTGTTTATGGCGCGCTCGAGCGCTGCACCGATCATCTGGCAAGCTCGGATGGCAAGCCCCGGCAGATCCTGTGGCGGCTCTATTCGAAGCGCGCGGTGCTGGCCGCCGGTGCCACCGAGCGCCCCATCGCCTTTGGCAATAATGACCGACCGGGCGTGATGATGGCGGGCGCAGTGCGCAGCTATGTGAACCGCTTCGGCGCGGCACCGGGCAAGCGCATCGCCGTTTTCACCAACAACGATGATGGCTGGCGCACCGCGAAGGACCTGCATGACAACGGGCTCGAGGTGGCGGCGGTGATCGACAGCCGCGACCGGTCGCCTCTGCTCGACATTCCGGGCGCGCGCTATATTCGCGGCGCGGGCGTGCGCGACACGGCGGGGCGCAAAGGCATCAGCCGCATCACCCTGACCGATGACCAGATGGTGGATATCGACTGCATGGCCGTCTCGGGCGGCTGGAACCCCAATGTGCATCTCACCTGTCATCAGCGCGGGCGGCCCCGGTGGCGCGATGATCTCTGCGCTTTCGTGCCCGGCGGCACGCTGCCTGCGGGCATGGTGGTGGCAGGCGCGGCCAATGGGGCGCTTACCCTTGCCGCCGCTCTGGCCGAGGGCGCGGCGCAGGCCGAGGCCCAGTTGAAAGATCTGGGTATCACACCCGCTGCGGCCACACTGCCGCGGGCCGAGGATGAGCCCGGAGAGGCGGCCGCCTTCTGGCATGTGAAGGAAAGTGCCAAGCGCGCCTGGGTCGATCTGCAGAACGATGTGACCGTGAAGGACATCAAGCTCGCCAATCAGGAGGGCTTCCGCTCGGTCGAACTGCTCAAGCGCTATACCACGATGGGCATGGCCACCGATCAGGGCAAGACGTCGAACATCGCCGGCCTCGCCATTCTGGCGGAACAGGCGGGCAAGACGATCCCTGAGGTGGGCACCACCATTTTTCGCCCGCCTTATACCCCCGTTCCCATCGGGGCACTGGGGGGGCGCGCCCGCGGCCGCGATTTCCGCCCCTATCGCCTCACCCCCAGCCATGAATGGGCCAAAGCCAATGGTGCCACCTTCGTCGAGGTGGGCAACTGGCTGCGGGCGCAATGGTATGCTCGCCCCGGCGAGAAGGGCTGGCGCGATTCGGTCGATCGCGAGGTGGAGATGACACGCGGCTCCGTGGGCATCTGCGACGTGACCACCCTGGGCAAGATCGACGTGCAGGGGCGCGACGCCGCTGCTTTCCTCAACAAGGTCTATGCCAATGGCTTCGCCAAGCTCGCCGTGGGCAAGGTGCGCTACGGGCTGATGCTGCGCGAGGATGGCATCGCCTATGACGATGGCACCACCGCGCGGCTGAGCGAGAACCATTACGTCATGACAACCACCACGGCCAATGCCGTGCTGGTGTTCCGCCGGCTCGAATTCGCGCGTCAATGCCTGTGGCCCAACATGGATGTGCATCTCATTTCCACCACTGATGGCTGGGCGCAGTTTGCCGTGGCCGGGCCCAATGCGCGCAACCTGCTGCGCAAGGTGGTGGATGAGGGCTTTGATCTGTCGAACGAGGCCTTTCCCTTCATGGCCTGCGGCGAGGTCAGGGTCTGCGGAGGCACGCCCGCGCGGCTCTTCCGGATCAGCTTTTCGGGTGAGCTTGCCTATGAAATCGCCGTGCCTGCGCGCTATGGCAATTCGATGATGGGCGTGCTCATGGAGGCCGGAAAGGAGTACGATGCGGTGCCGTATGGAACGGAAGCGCTCGGTGTCATGCGGATCGAGAAGGGCCATGCGGCGGGCAATGAACTGAACGGTCAGACCACCGCGCATAATCTCGGCATGGGGCGGATGGTCAGCCAGACCAAGGAATGCATCGGCAATGTGCTGAGCCAGCGCCCCGAGATGATCCGCGACGATGCGATCAAGCTCATGGGCTTCAAGCCGGTCGATCCGGCGAAGAAGCTCATCGCCGGGTCGCATTTCATCGCCAGCGGCAACAAGGCCACCATGGCAAATGACGAAGGCTGGATGACATCCGTGGCCTATTCGCCCAGCCTGGGCCATTCCATCGGCCTCGGGTTCATCAAGTCGGGCGATACCCGCAAGGGCGAGATCGTCCGCGCGGTCAGCCCGGTTCACGGGGTGGAGATGGATGTGGAAATCTGCTCGGCCCATTTCATCGATCCGGAAGGGGAGAGGCTTCGTGTCTGAATTTCACCTGACCGCAGAGCCGCCGCTGGCAGGCTATGACAAGGCATTCGCCGGCGCCTCTCTCAAGGCACCCGCCGATCTGGCGCTGGTCTCCATCGCGTTGCCACTGGGCGGCGAGGATGCCGCGCACAAGGCCATCAAGGCGGCCTATGGCTGCGCCCTGCCGGAGGTGGGCAAGGCCTGTGCAACGCCCCGAAAGACAGCGCATCTGCTGCGACTTGGCGTCGATCAGGCCTTTGTAGTGTTTGAACATGCCGAGCCGGACGCAGAGCGCGTTGTCGCCGAGGCGCTGAAGGGTGCGGCCTATACCACGGACCAGACAGATGTCTGGGTCGCGCTGGATATCAGCGGCCCGAAAGCGCGGGACGCGTTGGAGCGGATTTGCCCGATTGATCTGCATGACGATGCCTTCGCCATCATGGATCTGGCCCGCACCACGATGGAGCACCTGGGCGTGATCATCCTCAGAACAGATGAGGAGCGCTGGCGTCTGTTGTCGGCTTCCTCATCGGCCCGGAGTTTCCTGCATGCGCTGGAGACCTCGGTAAAGAATGTCAGCTAACCAGATCTCAGGCGGTTTCAGGGCCCGCAGGAGCAAGGGAGGAAAAGTCACCATGTTTCTTGAAAACCTTGAGCACGCACGGTCCGAGCATGCGGTGGCGCAGACCTGTCGCCGCAGCCTTTCGGGCGATTTCGTCTTCCTCAGCCAGAATGCGCGCATGGGCTTTGCCGCCGAAGCCTGTATCGACGTGCTGCGCGCGGCCAATCGCCTGCTCGGGCAGGACGCCTACTCCTGGACCTGCCATGACGGAGACCATACGCCAGAGTGTGGTCCTGATCAGACGCTGGTTCTGATCGGTGGCATGGAGGATCCGTGGCGTCCCGGCACGGCGGAGCTGCGCGGGCTTGGGGCGGCAATCCGGAACGCCGCGCGAGTCTGCGTTGTAGGATCGGCGGTGTTCGTGCCGCTGGGCGCTGGTGTGCTCGGGGCAAAACAGATCGCCGTGCACCCCAATTTCCGGCCGGGCGTGGCTGAGCTTGCGGGCGGTGTGGAGATGCATGACGGCGCCACATGCCATCACAAGGCGTTGAGCAGCGCGATCAGCCCGGCTGCGGCAATCCGGATGATGGTGGAGTTGGTCGGCGCGCGGGATGGCGAGTTCATTCGAGGGGCGCTGTCGAGCTATCTCGGCCTGAGCGAGCCGGAGCAGGCCAATATGTCAGGCGAGCACTGGCGCTATACCCGTATGGCGCAGGGTGATGAGGTGATCGGGGAGGCATTGGGCATCATGCTGGATCATCTCGAGGATACGCTGAGTGTCGGGCAGATCGCCTCGCTTCTCGATGTCAGCCCGCGCAAGCTGGAGCGCGGCTTCAGCGAATTGCTGCGCCAGACGCCGCTCAAGGTTTATCGCGATCTGCGGCTTGACCGCGCCCGGCGGCTCATGGCGCAAACCTCCATGCCGATGAACGAGATTTCAGTGGCCTGCGGCTTCTCCAATGTCACGCTGATGAAAAAGTGGTTCACCAAGAAATACGGCGAACCGCCCGAAGCGGTGCGGCGGCAGGCCTATGGCGTCGGCGCGCGGGTGAACTGACGGCAAGTCAGCACCCAGCCTCGCGGCCGGGTGCTGACGCTGACTTCGGAATGCAGACCGGATGAGGCCGAACCGGCAATGCGCGAGCGCACTCAGCCCACATTGCGCTCGGGCGCGCGGAAATCCGTCTCATCAGTGACCGCGAACCGCCCGCCATTGAGCTTTTGCAATTTGCCCTGGCGCAGAAGCTGACCGAACGAACGCAGCCCGTCTTCGCGGGAGAAGCTGTCGCCCTCCACTTCCTTGATCTTGCCCATGAGCATCGGGCGCGAGAATTGCGGGCGTCCTTCCACGTCCGCCATATAGGCGGCGGCGGCTTCGAGCAGTTCGGCAAGCGACCCCGCTCCGACAGTCTCGACATATTCCGCAAAGCTGCTGCCGTGATCCGCGATCGCGCCGGTTGCTTCCGGCTCCGCCGCCATGACACGGCGCGGCTGGATCGGCTTGCGGTCCGTATCGATGCGTTGCTCGGCCACCAGCTTCAGTGGCGCAGGGCGCTCACCCTTGGGGCGTTCGGATCGTGCGGTGCCATCCGCACTCGGACGGCGCGGACGCACCATATTGGCCAGATCAGAGCGGTAAGCGCTATCGTCCACATCCTTGGCAATATCTCCTCCGGCCTTCTTCTCGGCGCGGGTCGCGGCCACGGCGGCGCGCAGATGCTGGATCGCGTTGCGACGTTGGGAACTGTCAGGCTCTCTGCGCTGTGTATCGGCCTCATCGAAGATGCGCGACAGATCGCCCTCGCCTTTCATGCGGGGCAAGGACTCGACCCCCTTTGCCGGCGCTGTTTCCGTTGCGGTGGCGGCCTCATCCGCCTCAGGCTCCTGCTCTGGAGCAGGCTCTTCTTCGGCTGTCTCGGCAGGCTGATCAGCACCGGATTGCGATACATGGTCGATCAACCCGTCGAACGTGCCGTCACCGGTGTCGTCGTCCTCATGGTCATCGCCCGATGACGCGTTGAGTTCGGCTTCGACCTCGGCAAGCTCACGTTGCAATTCCGCTTCTTCCTCGGGGGAAAGCGCCGCATCGGGATAATCATCGCCTGCAATGGTGTCTTCTTCAGAGAAGAGATTCTCCTCGGGCGCATCATCCGCGGCTTCTCGAACCTGCCCCTCTTCGAGCGCCTCATCGAGTTCTTCCCGCTTGATCTTGAAAACCCGGGCATCGAGAGAGCGCGTATCGTGTGTGTCCTCGGGGCTTTTTCCTTCCGGCATGGCATCGGCCAGAAGCTGCGCCAGCGTGTCTTGCATCGCGGCGGCCGGTTCTGCCACATCATCATGGTCTTCCGCCATTTCATCTTCTGCCATGTCATCGAGCGCCGCCTGCGTCGCAGTGGCCGCCTGGTCGTCCTGCAGATCATCGAAGTCTTGCGCCTGCGCCTCCATAGACATGGCTTCCTGCGCTAAGGCTTCTGCTTCATTGGCATCATCGAGCGCCAGGGCAGCTTCCAGCTCATCCGCCGTGTTCTGAAGAAACCCGGACGCGTTCTCGTCCGCATCATCTTCAAAGCCGTAATCCGACCCGGATTGCGCCACGACGGACCGGATACGACGCAGCTTCGCGGCGATGGACTCAGGGTCGGGATGGGTCACCTCAGCTTCTTCAGAGGCGTCCACCGCGGGCTTGCCGCGCACGGCATCCTGGGTCTCGAGCATTTCAAGCTCGGGATCGGTCAGGATGACAGCGGCTTCGGCTTCGGCTTCGGCTTCGGCTTCGGCTTCGGCTTCGGCTTCGGCTTCGGCTTCGGCTTCGGCTTCGGCTTCG
>SLDH01000176.1 GCA_007125415.1 Roseovarius sp. | reverse complement strand
TGTGGTCAGCGCGCTGCTGGCGCTCATCGTGGTGATCGTACTTGGCACCCTGTTCGGCTCGTTCTGATCCTGCCAGGGGTTGCTCATCGCAGCTTGACAATGCCTGAGAACCCCGCGACCGCGAGGAGGCTGAGGGCCCAGCCGGCAATCGTCTGGGCAACGACAAGGGCGCGGCCCGCGTAGCCTATGGGGTCGCGCACGTCGGGCATCCAGAAATCCGTCTGCCCCGTCTCGAACACCGGGATCAGTGCATCGAGCGAGAACGCCCAGGCATGGAACCGCGGATAACTCGCCGCCTCGGGTTGGCTCAGGAAACAGGCAAGTTGGGATTGCTCTGCCGCGGCCAGCCCCCCGCGAAGCTGCCCCAGGGAGGGCAGGAAGAGCTCGGAACCCACCGGCGCGCCGCAGAGCACCCATTCAGGCGCACGCAGCATCATCGCCGGGACCGGGCGCATCGCCTCGTTGTACCAGACCAATTCGAAGGCAACCGCCCCCACTGCCCAGAATGCTGCCAGCCAGATGAACGCAAGAAAAGGCTGGCGGCCGTAGCCAACCGTGACCCCAAGCACAAAGTCACGCAGCGCCGCAATCCAGCGAACGACCCGCCAGCGCATACGCGACCGCTGTGCCGCCCGTTGCAACCGCTCCTTCGCGATCAGCACCCGGCGCGCGTCATCGGCGTGGCCCGTACCTATGAGAACACTTGCGAGATGCTCATAGGGCTGGGGCCAGAAATCCTCGTCCCAGCGCGCTGGGTCCTGCCGCGCCAGCCAGTCGAGCCGCGACTCCGCGTCGATGGGCGAGTTGAGGAATCCATCGTACCGGCACTCGTTCAGGAGCAGATCGCCCGGTTCGGGCCAGCTATCCGGTTCGTCGACCAGCGCGCCGATGACGGCACCACTGAGGTTCAGAACACCGTCGATCTTCGCACCGTCCCGTATCAGCAGTGCACCGTCCACCGCGGCACGGCGAAAACTGACCGCTGCTGTCTGGCCCGGCGCAGAGATTCGTGCCTCGCGCAGGTCCATATCCGCGCCCAGCCTGGCGCCGTTGAATTCGCACTCCCCCTCCACCTCGATCCGGCGCAGGCTGACATCGCCAGAGCAGCGCATCCCAGTCGCATCCAGCGCCATGCCACCCGGCCGCTCAACCCGCGCACCGATGGCGTTGAAGGCATCCCCCAGCCGCAGGTTGGGGGCATGGATGCCACCGCGGATCACCGCGCTACGCAACAGAAGCCCGCCCCGCGCCTCCAGCCGTTCGGCGTTCAGCGCAACTCCCTCGGGCTCATTGACCTCGACACCGTCAAGCACCAATTCGCCCCCCAGCCGTGCCCCGCGCAGCCGGACCACGCCATCGACCCTGGCGGCGCGCAGATAGATGTCGCCGCGCGCCTCGATCAGGTCGGCGGCCAGTCCGGGCAGGGTTGATCCGTCCAGGATCAGCGAGTCGATCACCGCAGAGCGCAGCACCGGCGCAAATTCCAGCAGGCAATCCACCAGCCCGATATCGCACCCGATACGACAGCCCTCGAGGTCCAGCCTGCCACTGATGCAGGCCCCGCCCAGCCTGAGGCCGGTCTCATGCAACCGGGGCACCTCGGGCCCGCCCAGCAGCAGCGTGCGGATCAGTTCGGCCCGCACCACAAGCTCGGTGTCTCCCGTCTCGGGCAGGCCGCCGGCGCCCACTCGGTCATAGTGCCCGCTGTCGAGACCGGCCAGCAACGCGGCCTCGGCCTTCGACAGCGGCTCGAACGCCTCAAGTCCTCGGGCGACCATCACGTCGCCTCACTCTGCTGGCACCTCACAAGGCGGCGAGGATGCGCGCCCAGGAGCGGATTCCCTTGTGGAAGCTCTTGAGCTCGTATTTTTCGTTGGGGCTGTGGATACGGTCGTCGCTGAGCCCGAATCCGGCCATCACCACGTCCATCCCCATCCGCTCCTTGATCAGGGTGGTCACCGGAATCGAGCCACCGCCGCCGACAAAGGCCGCATCCTTGCCCCATTCCTCCGTCAGCGCACCCTGGGTCTTCTGGAATGCCGGGGCCGAAGTATCGAAGGCGACTGCCCGGCCCGCGCCGTGCTCGAGGAACTCCACCTTGCAATCGGCCGGAACGCGCGCCCGGACGAAATCGCGAAACGCCGCGCGGACCTTGTGCGGGTCCTGATCGAACACCAGCCGGAAGGAGATCTTTGCGGATGCCATCGCCGGGATCACGGTCTTGAAACCCGCGCCCTGATAGCCGCCGCCCATGCCGTTGACTTCGCAGGTCGGGCGCGACCAGACCATTTCAAGCGCCGAGCGTCCCTTCTCTCCTGCCGGCACCGACAGACCGATCTCGCCCAGAAACTCGGCCTCCGAGAAGTCGAGCTTCGCCCAGCTTTCGCGGAGCGCCTCGGGCAATTCCGGAACGCCGTCGTAGAAACCGGGTAGCGTGATGCGCCCCTCGGCATCGCGCAGGTCGGCGAGGATCCGGGCAAGGATATGGTTCGGGTTCGCTGCCGCGGAGCCGTAGAAGCCCGAATGCAGGTCGCGGTCCGATGCGTGGATGATGATCTCCTCGCCGCAGAGGCCCCGCAGCGAGGTGGTGATCGCCGGTGTGTCCTTGTCCCACATGTTGGTGTCGCAGATCAGCGCCACATCGGCGCGAAGCTCGTCGGCATTGGCGTCAAGGAAGGGCGGCAGGTTCACGCCACCCGACTCTTCCTCGCCCTCCAGCAGGATGGTAACCGGGATCGGCAGCTTGCCGGTCACCGCCTTCCAGGCACGGCAGGCCTCGACGAAGGTCATCAGCTGGCCCTTGTCGTCCGCAGAGCCGCGCGCGACGATGAATTTCGAGCCGTCAGGCCGGGTCACGATCGTGGGCTCGAAGGGATCGTGCTCCCAAAGCTCCAGCGGGTCAACCGGCTGGACGTCGTAATGGCCGTAGAACAGGACGGAGGTGCCCGCAGAGGCGCGGTCGTGGCCCACCACCATCGGGTGGCCAGCGGTATCCCGCACGGAGGCATCGAAGCCGATCGAGGCAAGGTCCTTCGCGTGCCATTCCGCGCAGGCCCGGGTCTCGCCATCATAGGCGGGATCGGTCGAGATGGATTTCATCCGGAGCGTCTCGAACAGCCGCGCGAGCGCGTTGTCGAGGTCGCTGTCGATATGTGCCAGAACGGCATCCAGGTTACTCATTTTTCAGGTCTCCTCCCGAGCTTCAGATCAATGGACCGCGGCCACCCCGGCCCGGCATCTGGGGCGGCGGCGTTCTTCAGAACCGCCAGATCATCGGCACGAGGCCGACAGCGACGATAAAGTACCAAAGTGTCAGCGGCAGCCCGAGCGGCCAGTAATCGCCGAAACGAAAGCCGCCAGGGCCCATCACCATCGTATTGGCCGTGGTCGAGACGGGTGTGAGGAACGAAGCCGAGGTCGCCACGCTCAGCGCCATCAACGCAGGCAGCACCGAGATCCCAAAGGCTGTCGAGGCCATCACCACGATTGGCAGGAGAATCATCGTCGTTGCCGTGTTCGACACCACGATACCCATCACCGCCGCCAGCACGAAGATGATTGCAAGAAAAAGCCGGGGCGAACCGTCTCCCATGACCGCGACGACCCGATCGGCAACAAGCTGCGCTGCGCCCGTGTCCACCAAGGCTGTCGAGATCGGGAACATCGCCGCGATCAGGATGACCGTGGTCCAGTTGATTGCGCGGAAGGCATCCTCGACACTGAGAAAGCCAAGGACGATGATCGCGCCGGCGGCGACCACTGTCGCCACGGCCGGCGCGGTCATGCCCGAGGCGATAGCGCCCACCATTGCAGCCACAATCGCCAGCACCGACATGGCGCCGGCTCCCAGCGGCACCAGTTGGCGGCGCACGGTATCGGGCCTGTCTACCAACAGCACATCGGCGCGCCCCTGGTTGCGGCTCAGCGCCGACCAGCTGCCCTGAATCAGCAGGTGATCGCCCGCCTCCAGCTCAACCTCGCCCACCAGATCCTCGCCCCGGCGCTGGACGGCGAGCACAACCATGTCGCCGCCTTTGGTGACCATGCCGGGAAAGACCTGCCGACCAATCAGCTCCGAGCGTTGCGGGATCACCGCCTCCGCCACGCCTGCCATGTGATTGATGAGCTTTCCGGCAGCCTCCTCGCCCGAGATCGCGCGCAGCTTGAGGGCGTGGGCACTCGCGAACTGCGCCGTCGCCTCGGTGGTGCCGCGCAGCATGACGCGGTCTCCGGCTGCAAGCGTGCCCTGCAGCCGCGGCGCCCCCTGCGCGGTTGCGATGCCGGTCAGGGTCAGCCCGGGTTCAGGCCGCAGGTCCTGCACGGCGGTGCCGACAAGGGCGGAGTCGCGGCGAAGCTCGAGCGCGAAGCTGTCCTGCCCCAGCCGATACTGATCCACCAGCGTGCGCGCATGGCTGCTGAGATCGCGCGGCAAGCTGGGCGCGGCCCGTTCGGGCACCAGCCGCCGCCCGACCAGCAGAACGATCACGATGGTGCCGACCAGCAGCGGAATACCCACAAGCGCGAATTCGAAGAAGTTGATCGCGCGGTCACCATAGGTGCCTGTGGCGTCGGCGATGATCACGTTTTTCGGAGCCCCGGTCAGCGCCAGATGCGCCCCTGCGCCCGAGACGAAGGCCATCGGCATCAGGTAGCGCGCCGGCTGCTCGCCCAGCCGCACCACCATGAGCATGACGACCGGCATAAGCACCCCAACCGCGCCCGAGGCGTTGACCAGCGGACACAGCGCCGCCACCGCCAGCATTCCCACCATCATCAGCCGGTCGGGGCGGCCCTCCACCAGCCGCTCCACCTGCTGGCCAATCCAGGCGGTCACGCCCGTCTCCTCCAGCCCCGCGGTGACGATGAAGAGCGCGGCCACGAACATCACCACCGGGTCGCCGAAGCCGCGAAACACCTCCGGGAGAGACAGGATGCCGGTAGCGTAGAGCGCGAGCGCGCTGCCCATCGCCACCACCACCAGCGGCAGCCGGTTCCATACGAAGAGCCCGATCGTGCCCAGCACGATCAGAAGCAGGATGGTGATCTCATTCACCTGCGTCTACCACCCGCCGCCAGCATCACAGGCTCCAAACGAGTGGAACCCAGAACACCGCAACGACGAAAAACCACAGCATGAACGGCAGGCCGAACTTGAAGTAATCGAAGAACTTGTAGCTGCCCGGCTCCATCACCATCAGATTGGTCGGCGTTGCCACCGGGGTCAGGAAGGCGGCCGCGGCAGCCACGCAGACCGACATCAGCACAGGCTCCGGCGGCAGGCCCATCTGGGCACCGGCGACAACAGCGATAGGGATGACGATCAGCGCCGTCGCCGTGTTCGAAATGAGCTGGCCAAGCACCGCCGTGAGAATGAAAAGCCCTGCCAGCAGGACGCGCGGCCCGGAATCGCCAACCATTGCCACCAGCCCCTCAGCCAGCATCTGCGCCGCGCCTGTCTGCTGGATCGCTGTGGAGAGCGGCATCATCGCACCCACCAGGATCACCGTGGTCCAGTTGATCGACCTGTAGACCTGATCGACGTTCAGGATGCCCGAAACGAGGAAAGCGCCGGCTGCGAGCAGCCCAGCCACCGCCGCCGGCACCACGCCGGTCGCCAGCAGCAGCACCATGACCGCCATGATCCCCAGCGTGGTCTGCGCACCCGGCCCCATCGGGAGGGCCTGCCGGCGCACCACCTCGGGCGAGTCGACCACCAGAACCTCGGCCGGTTCCAGACGGACCTCCATGGCCTCCCATGTGCCCTGCAACAGCAAGGTGTCGCCGGCCTCCAGCGCCGTGCCTGCGATCACGTCCTCGCCGCCACGCTGGATCGCCAGCACCACGAGGTCCCCCGAGGGCGTCACCATGCCGGGAAAGAACCGCTCGCCGATTAGCGGCGAGCGAGGCTTGATCACCACCTCCGCCAGCGCGGATTCGCGGCTGAAAAGGGTATTGGCCGTGGTGTCGGCGCCCACGTCTTCCTCCACGAGCACCAGTCCGAGTTCCTGTGCGAGCGCGCCCACTGCTACAGGATCCCCGCGCACCACCACCGTGTCGCCGGCCTGCAGCGCGTCACGCCGCGCCACGCCGCCGGCCATCTCCGCCTCCTTCACCGAGACGAGTGCGAGCCCCGGGCGGTCCGACAGGTCGAGCGCCCGGCGGTCGCTGCCGACGAGCCGAGAGTCGTCGCGGATCCTGAGGGCCTGCACGTCGGATGACAGCTTGTACTGCTCAACCAGCGTATGGGCGTGGCGACTCAGATCAGCAGGCAGATTCTTGCTTTCGCGCGAGGGCAGCAGCTTCGGCCCGAGAAAGACGGCAATGATCAGCCCGCCAATCAGCGCCGGGATCCCGGCCAGCGCAAACTCGAAATAGCCGAAATTGCGTCCGGCACTGTCAAGCAGCGCCTCCGAGACAAGCACATTGACCGGCGAGCCGGTCAGCATCAGGAGCGAACCGCAATGCGCGCCGAAAACCAGGGGCATCATCAACTGCCCGGGCGCATGCTTGAGACGCACCGCCAGCACCACCACAACCGGAATAAGCGCTGCCACCGCGCCGTTTACCGAGATCAGTGCGCTCAACACCGACACCGCCAGCATCATGAACAAGATCAGCCGTACCCGGCTTTCTCCGGCATGGTCTATCAGCACCTGGCCGACCCATGCCGTGACGCCCGACCGCTCCATCCCTGCGGCGATCACGAACAGCGAGGCGACAAAGATTGTCGCCGGGTCGCCGAACCCCGCGAGGCTTTGCCCGATTGTCAGGATTCCGCTTGCCCAAAGCGCCAGCGCGCAGCCGACACAGACCACGATCACCGGCAGACGGTCCCAGATGAAAAGAACAATGACCGCACCAATGATGGCGAAAACAATCCAGATTTCGGTCATGCAAAGCCACTTAATGAATAACAGGCTATCCGCACACCTTAGATTGATCGTTCCGAGGACCGGAATGGATCTTCTGGACGAGACCTAAGGATTTCGCAGCAAAGCAATAGCGGAAACCAGCACTCATGGTTACTCCTGACAAAGGCTATGCTG
>SLDH01000055.1 GCA_007125415.1 Roseovarius sp. | reverse complement strand
TCGAGGCCATCTCTTCAAGCTCGCGGATCTTCTGGCGCAGCCCGGCGACATGCGACAGGGCAAGGCGTTTGACATCGGCGCTGTGCCGGTCCTGGTCACGCCAGAGGCTCAACAACTCACGAATCCCCTCGACGCTGAAGCCCAGATCACGGGCGCGGCGGATGAAGCGCAGCATGTGCACGTCCTGCTCGGCATAGATCCGGTAGCCCGCCCCGGAACGTGCCGCGGGCGGTATCAGGCCGGTCTCCTCATAATAGCGGATCATCTTGGCCGAAACGCCCGAGGCGCGGGCCGCATCGCCGATATTCATGATGTCGCCTCCTGCATGGGTGGGGTCCAGCTGCGCAGGCGCAGCGCATTGCCCAGCACGAAGACAGAGGATAGCGCCATCGCGCCCGCTGCAAAGATCGGCGAGAGCAGGATGCCGAAGGCGGGCCACAACACTCCGGCGGCGACGGGGATCAGCGCGGTATTGTAGGCAAAGGCCCAGAAGAGGTTCTGCCGGATGTTGCGGATCGTGGCCCTTGACAGGGCAATGGCGCCCGGCACCCCGCGCAGCGAGCCCGAGATCAGAACCACATCCGCCGCCTCGATGGCGACATCCGTGCCCGTCCCGATGGCAATGCCCACATCGGCCTCCGCCAGCGCTGGTGCGTCATTGATCCCGTCCCCCACGAAGGCGAGGCGTCCATGCGCCGCCTTCAGGTCGCGCACCGCATCGAGCTTGCCCTCGGGCAGCACCTCGGCCACCACATCGTCAATGCCAAGCTGGCGCGCGATGGCATGGGCGGTGCGGCGGTTGTCACCTGTGACCATGGCGACCTTCAGCCCGAGTGCGTGCAACGCGCGGATGGCTGCAGGCGTTTCGGGCTTGATCGGATCGGCGACCGCGATGATCGCGGCGAGTTGCCCGTCAATGGCGGCATAGAGCGGTGTCTTGCCCTCATCCGCCAGCCGGGCGGCCGTATCGGCAAAGATTGCGACGTCATGCCCGAGGCGGGTCATGTAGCGGTCAGCCCCGATCTCGATACGCGCATCCCCGGCCTGTGCGCGCACGCCAAAGCCGGTGACGCTCTCGAAGCCGCTGACAGCGGGCAGTTCCAGCCCCTCTGCGGCCTCGACGATGGCGCGCGCGATCGGGTGTTCGGATTTCGCCTCGACGGCTGCGACCTGCGCCAGCACAGCATCGCGCTCGAAGCCCCCGGCCAGGTCCAGATCAGTGAGCCGGGGCGCGCCCTCGGTCAGCGTGCCTGTCTTGTCGAACGCGACCACGCGCGCCTCTTTCAGCAGTTGCAGCGCCTCACCCTTGCGAAAGAGCAGGCCGGATTCCGCCCCGCGTCCGGTGCCCACCATGATCGAGGTAGGCGTGGCCAGCCCCATGGCGCAAGGGCAGGCGATGATAAGCACCGCCACCGCGTTTACCAGCCCGTAGGTGAGCGCCGGCGCAGGGCCGAAGGTGAACCAGACGGCGAAGGTGAGCAGCGCCATGGTGATCACAGCCGGCACGAACCACATCGTCACGCGATCCACCATCGCCTGAATCGGCAGCTTGGCGCCCTGCGCCTGTTCCACCATGCGGATGATCTGTGCCAGCATCGTGTCACCGCCAACGGCTGTTGCACGAAAGACCAGCGCGCCGGTCTGGTTCACCGTGCCGCCCACCACAGCCGCGCCCACGCTCTTCGCCACAGGCACCGGCTCGCCCGTGATCATCGCTTCGTCGACATAGCTTTCGCCCTCGATAACCTCACCATCCACCGGCACACGCTCGCCGGGGCGCAGCTCGATCACATCGCCGGGCTGGACCTCGGCCACGGGGATGTCGGTGCCGCTCCCATCACGGCGCACCCGTGCGGTCTTGGCCTGCAGCCCGATCAGCCGCTGAATTGCGGCCGAGGTGCGGCCCTTGGCGCGCGCCTCCAGCCAGCGGCCCAGCAGGATCAGGGTCACGATCACGGCGGCGGGCTCGTAATAGACATTCACCGTGCCCTCGGGCAGCAATGCGGGCGCGAAGGTGGCGACCAGCGAGTAGAGAAACGCCGACATCGTCCCCACCGCGACCAGGCTGTTCATGTCCGGCGCGCCGCGCGTCAGTGCGGGGAAGCCGAGCGCGTAAAAGCGCCGGCCCGGAAAACCCATGACCAGCGCGGTCAGCGCGAACTGGATGAGCCAGCTTGTCTGCATCCCGATGGTGGACATGATCAGGTGATGCACGGGCGGGATCATGTGCGAGCCCATTTCCAGCATGAAGACCGGCAGGGTCAGCGCCCCCGCGATCATCACTTCGTGGCGCAGCACGGCAGCCTCGGCGTCACGGCGGACAGTCAGAGTGTCCTCGGTCGCCGCGGCTTGGCGCTCGCGCGCATCGTAGCCCGCGCGATCGATCGCGGCGATCAGAGCCTCGGGCGTGGCGCTGCCGGTCACGGTGGCGCGCTCGGAAGCCAGGTTGACCCTCGCCTCGGCCACGCCCGGCACGGCCCGCAGCGCCCGTTCGACACGGCCCACGCAAGAGGCGCAGGTCATGCCTTCCACCACCAGGTCGATATGTGCCTCGGGCACGTTGAAACCCGCCCCGCGCACGGCCTCGTGCAATGCTTGGTCCGCAACCGGCTCGGCAAGCTGGATTTGCGCGCTTTCGGTTGCAAGGTTCACATCGGCAGCAACCACACCGGGCACCGCGCGCAAGGCCTGCTCGACGCGCCCCACACATGAGGCACAATGCATGCCTGCGATGAGCAGCCTGCGCGTGGCCAAGGGCTTGGAAGGGGCATTCATCGGGTGTCTGGTCTTTCCGGTTTCACTGTGCCTTGGAAGATAAGGGTTCCAACCGTTGGAAGGTCAAGCCCGCAGAATGAAATACGCCTTTCCTTGAAAATCACGCAGAAAGCGCCTTGACCTTCCAATGGTGGAAAGCCCTATCTGACATGGCATCAGTCAACGCTGAGGAGGCGCTGGTGCAATCTGGTATCGGAAAAATGGTTTCGGGCGACGGCGCGCGCAGGCGTCCCCGCCGTTCTCCGGGCGCATGGTCCTTGGCGGTTGATGTCGGTCTTCAAAGAGGAGGAAACCCATGAGACTCACGAAATTTTCTGCCGCGTTCCTGGTCGCCACCGGCCTTGCTGTCGGCGGGTTGAGCTATGTGCACGCGCAGATGGATCACGATTCCATGGATCACGGTCAGATGGGGCATGGCGATCATGGCGAGCACGCCGGTCATGGCGGCACCAGCGACGACCCGGTGATTGCGGCCTTCATGGCGGTGAACGATGCGATGCATCGCGACATGGCGATCGGGTTCACTGGCGACGCCGATGTGGATTTCGTGCGCGGCATGATCCCGCACCATCAGGGCGCAATCGACATGGCAAAGGTGGTGCTGGAATACGGCGCTGATCCGGAAATCCGCGCGCTGGCCGAGGAAGTGATCGAAGCGCAGGAAGCCGAGATCGAGATGATGCGCGGCTGGCTTGCCGAGCGCGGGCTGGACTGAGCAGAACCGGCGGGGCGAAAATCCCGTCCGGCCGCAGCCCGGTCATGCAGATCAGAGCAGGCTGTCCATCAGCCTTGCAACCCCGGTCAGGATCAGGACCTGCACCGCGAATACCCCGATTGCCGCCAAAACCTGTGTGTGCCGTTGCAGTTCGGGGCGACACTGCCCCAATGCCTGACCAACCAGCGCCATGTGCAGCGGCAGCGCGCTGACCAAGGTGGCGTAAAGATAAACGCCCGACAGGTTCATGAAGCCCGCCGATTGCGCCAGTGTCGGGCCGACGACACGGAGCGCCTGACCCGGGTCTCCGCCAAAGGAGCCGAACAGCATGGCCGAGGCCGGGTAGATCGCCAGATGCAGCCCGACAAAAGCTCCGACCCGGGCCGGGATGTCGAGGGCGAGCGCGCGCAATGGTGCAATCCGCCGGTCGCGCAACTGTGCGTAGAGGATCAGCCCCAGGGCGTTGACAACGAAAACCACAGGCAGGCCGTTGGTGACGATCTGGCGCGCAAACCGCCCCATCGCCGGCCCTGATCCCCACAGATGCGGCCCCAGCCCCGGGGCGAGCGCGATATAGAGCGCCAGCACGGGCGCGAGCCCGGCAAGGCTGAGCAGAGCCACATTGCGCGCAAAACGTGTGAACGGCAGATGCACTGAAAAATGCCGGTCGAGCCATGCGAGAAGGCTGCTGTCGCGCACAAACATCGCGCAGCCCTATTCCGGGCGCTCCGCCGCCGTGCGCGCCGCCTGAATTTCCTGTATCCGCGCAGGCCAGGTGGAGCGGATGAAGGCCAGGATCGCCTCGATCTCATCGTCGCGCAGCACATCGCCGAAGGCGGGCATGCCCGAATCGAAGGCCACCCCCAGATCATCCAGATAGGCCTGCCCGCCGCGCTGGACATATTCGAAGAGCATCGCGTCGCCATGGTGCCAGGTATGGCCCGTTTCGTCATGCGGCGGCGCGGGATACCGGCCATCCGGCCCGGGACGCTGCCATTCGGGCGCGCCCTCGAGATCGGCACCATGACAGGCCGCGCAATGCTCGGCATAAAGGGCGCGCCCCTGGTCGATACCCTCGCCCGATGCCGCCGCACCGCCGAAGGAAGCAATCAGGGCAAGGCAAGGCAGGAGAGGGCAACGTCTCATTTCTGGCTGGTTCCCTTGCGTCACTGCGGCACCCGTGACCGCCCGGTCAATGGGCAAATGGTCCTCACGACCGCCGATTGCTGATTGGCGGAAGGATAGCATGGGCTTTTGCGAGAAGGGAATGATCCTCAGCCCGCCTGCCTCGCGTTTCACGATCACGATCTTGTTTACGGACGCCCCGAAGCCCTGCCGCCGGGGCCGATGCGAATGCCATTCTTCGACAAATGATGACACGCCCGCGAAAGCCCACCGATGGTGGCCTGCGCCAGTTCTGCCAGGGCGCTGGCGCGAAGCCATCGACATCGCCAATGCGTTCCGTGCGATGCGCACGCGTGAATCCTGACGGGTGAAACGAATGCGCAAGGTCGGTGCCGCCGGTTCCGCTCAGCCGGGTACGGCGGCAGGTGCCGCGCGCAACCGGCCCGTCGCAAGCGCGGAGAGGGCAAGCAGGGCTGTTGCGGTGCCGAGCATGAGCGGCAGGCCGCCCAGTTGAAAGGTCAGGCCCGAGAGCAACGTGCCCATGAGCCTTCCGCCGGCATTGGCCATGTAATAGAAGCCCACATCGAGAGTGACCCGCTCATCGCGCGAGAAGGCAAGGATCAGCCAGGAATGCAGGGCCGAGTTCACCGCGAAAATGGCCCCGAAGACCAGAAGACCCATGACCAGCAGAATGGTCAGCCATGGCTGCGGGCCCGTGGCCAGCAGGGCGGCGAGGGTCAGTGCTGCGGGCACCACCGCAAGCGCCCAGACCCAGCCACGCGCGGCACCCACAAGCTCGGCCTCGCTGCGATGGGCGGCGCGCAGGAGCTTCGGGGCGCTGGCCTGCACGGCACCGTAAAGGATGATCCACCCGGCCATGAAACCGCCGATGAGAAAGAAGGCGGCGCGATTACCCTCGGCCGAACCATCCGACAGGACCGCGTAGAAATAGACCGGGATGCCCACCACGAACCAGACGTCCCGCGCCCCGAATAGGAACACGCGCGCGGCCGACAGCCAGTTGATGTTGGCGGATTTCGAGAAGACTTCCGAGAATTTCGCCCCCTTGCGCCCCTTGGGAAGCCCGGGCGGCATGGCCAGCAGCACAGCGAGCAGAATCGCGGCCAGTACCAGAGCCATTCCCAGAACCGCACCGGTAAAGCCCACCAACCCCAGCAGCCCCGCGCCCAACAGGAAACCCACACCCTTCACCGCGTTCTTCGAGCCCGTGAGGACGGCAACCCAGCGAAACAATCCGTCGCCTTCCCTGGGGGCCAGCAGCTTTACGGCGGATTTCGAAGACATCTTGGCCAAGTCCTTCGCCACGCCGGAGGCGCCCTGAACCACCATCACATAAGCCACCGAGAGCCCCAGCGCCCAACCGGGGTCCAGCTGTGCCAGCGCAAGCAGTGCCACCACCTGCAGCGCCAGCCCGGCATAGAGCGTGCTGGTCAGCCCGAAGCGCGCCGCGATCCAGCCCGCCGAGAGGTTCGTGACCATTCCGGCGAATTCATAGAGCAAGAACAGATAGGCAAGTTGCACCGGGGTGAAGCCCAGAATGTGGAAATGCAGCAGCACCAGCATCCGCAGCGCGCCATCGGTGAGCATGAAGGACCAATAGGCCGCAGTGACGGCGATATAGGCCGCGAGCCCCTCGGGGCGGTCACTCATGCCCCGCCCACCATCAGCGCCACGTCCACCAGCCGGTGGGCATACCCCATCTCGTTGTCATACCAGGCATAGACCTTCACCTGCGTGCCGTTCACCACCATGGTAGAGGGCGCATCTATGATGCTCGAGCGGGTGTCATTGACGTAATCAGCCGAAACGAGCGGGCGCTCCTCATACCCCAGAATGCCCGCGAGCGGCCCCTCGGCGGCGGTCTTGAACAGCGCGTTCACCTCGTCAACACTGGATTCGCGGGCCATCTCGAACACGCAATCGGTCAGCGAGGCATTCAGCAGGGGCACGCGCACGGCATGGCCGTCCAACCGGCCCTTGAGGTCGGGGTAGATCAGGGTGATTGCCGTTGCACTGCCGGTGGTGGTGGGGATCATCGAGTTCAGGGCAGAGCGCGCGCGCCGCAGGTCCTTTGCGGGCCGATCAACTATGGTCTGGGTGTTGGTCACGTCATGGATGGTGGTGATGGACCCGTGGCGGATCCCGATCGCGTCATGCAGCACCTTCACCACCGGCGCGAGACAGTTCGTCGTGCAGCTTGCCGCCGTCACGATACGGTGCCGCTCAGGATCATAGATATCGTGGTTGACGCCATAGACGATGTTCGCCGCGTCACCGTCTTTTACCGGCGCCGAAACCACCACCCGCTTTACGCCGGCATCGAAATACGGGGCCAACGCGGCTGCCGACTTGAAGACCCCGGTGCAGTCGATGACCACATCAACCCCGCCCAGCGGCAGACCCTGAATGCGCCTTGCCCGCGTGACCGGCAGGCGCACACCATTGATC
>SLDH01000399.1 GCA_007125415.1 Roseovarius sp. | reverse complement strand
GGTGCAGAAGCCCGGCAGCGGTTCCAAAGGCGCAGGGAATCGCGGCGATCTCCACATCCGAGAGGGGTGATCGGCTGACATCATGCAGATCGCGCGCCTGTAAGAGGCAGTATTGCGCGAAGGCCCCGTCATATTCGGAGCCGAGCGCCCCGAACCCCACGGGGTTTTCCTCCGTGGGGCGCGGCTGGTTGATCGGGCAGGTGACGCGCATGCCGGGGGTGAATTCGTCCACCCCCTCGCCCGCCTCCACGACCTCACCGCAAAGATCGCCGCCCTGGATACGGGGAAAGCCCAGCGCCCCGGCCCAGCCTCCGGCCTCGACCGCGCGGCTGCTTTCCTCGGTGGCGCCGGTGACCTCGGAGGCATACCAGCCGATGCGGGTGTTGATATCGGTATTGTTCACGCCCGCCGCCAGCACCTTGACCAGCACCTCGCCCGGGCCGGGGCGGGGCACGGGAATATCCTCGCGCCATTCAAGCGCCTCGGGCCCGCCATGACGGGTAAGGTAGACGCCGCGCATGGTGGCGGGCAGGCTCATCGCGCGATCTCCCGGTCGATGTCCTTCGTGCCCAGCAAGGCCGCTGCCGCGATCATCAGCGCGCCGGAGACGCGGCTCATCCATTGGCCCAACAGGCTGCGAATCCGGCCCAGTGTGCGCGTGGCCGCCCAGCCCCAGAGGACCAGCGTCAGCCCGTCGATCACCAGATATGTCAGCCCGAGGATCAGAAGCTGCGGCCAGATCGGCAGGCTCGAATCGATGAATTGTGGAAACAGGGCCCCGAAGAACACGACCGCGTAGGGATTGGCCGACGAATTGATGAAGCCCTGCCGGAAGAGGTGCCCCGCCTGCGCAGCACAGGGTATCTCCGGGCGGTCCCGGCTCAACATCAGTCGGAGGCCGATCCAGGCGAGATAGGCCACCCCGGCCCATTTCACCACCCAGAGCAGATCGGCATTGCTGGCAACGATCGCGGTCAGACCGAAAGCCGCGAGCGTCATCTGAACCGTGTTGGCGCTCAGATCGCCGGCGACGGTGGAAAGGCTGCGCCGCAAACCGTGGCGCAGGGAATTGGAAATGATCAGCAACTGGCTGGTATCGGGCGGCGTCGCGAAGAACGCCGCCAGCACGGCCAGATAGACGAGATAGGTCTCAAGGGTCATCGGTCGTTTCCATCATTGCCGATCCACCGAGGCGCGGGAGTGTCCTAGGCCCGAAGCCTTTCGTTTTCGGGATCCCACAGCGGCTGGTCGGGCTGCACCACGGCGCGGCATTGCTCGCCATAGATCTCCACGGTCAGTTCCGTCCCGGGTTCGGCCAGATCGGCCCGCAGCATCCCGAGCGCCACCGAGCCGCCCACCCGGTAGCCCCAGGCACCCGATGTGGTTTCGCCCACCACCTCTCCATTGTGCCAGATCGTGGACATGTAAGGGGCATCCGCGGCACCCGCTTCCACCAGCATGGTGGCGAATGCACGTGCGCGGCCACGCTGCTTTTCGGCCAGCAGGGCGGGTTTGCCGGTGAAATCCTCGGGTTTGTCGAACTTGATGAACCGCTCCAGCCCGCCTTCGAGCATGGTGTAATCAGTGGAGAGATCGCCCTTCCACGCCCTGTAACCCTTCTCGATCCGCAGGGAATTCAGCGCATACATGCCAAAAGGTTTCGCCCCTGCGCCGATGATCGCGTCGTAGATGGCCGGCATGTCGGCATTGGCGGCGTGGATTTCCCAGCCCAGTTCGCCGGTGAAGCTCACGCGGATCAGGAAAGCGGGCTTGCCGGCCACGGTGCAATGCTGATGCGTGAGCCAGCCCATCGAGAGATCGGCATCCGTCAGCGGGGCAAGCAACTCGCGGCTCTTCGGCCCCGCAAGGAGCAGCGCATCGCGCTCGCGCGTGGTCTCCTGCACCTGCACGCCCTCGGGCACGGATCGGCGGATCAGTTCGCCATCATGCCATTGCGCGGTGGCGGCGGTGATCAGCACGAAATCATCCTCGGCCAACCGGATGCAGGAAAGCTCGCTCAGGATGCGGCCGCGCGCATCGGCGACATAGACGAGGTTGATCCGCCCCACCTTGGGCAGCGCCCCTGTGACGAAGCCGCGCAGCCAGGCATCCGCGCCCGCGCCGGTGATGCGGAAGCGGGAGAAGCCCGGAAGGTCCAGCACGCCGCAGGCGTCGCGCACCGCCTCGCATTCCTCTCGCACCCGGGGTGCCCAGGGGCCATCACGCTCCCATGTCTGCGTGGCTTCCTCGCTGGTGTCGTCGCCGGGTTTTGCGAACCAGTTTGCGCGCTCCCAGCCGTTATAGGCACCCATCACGCCACCCAGCGCCTTGATGCGATCATGGACGGGGCTGAGCTTCTTGTCGCGCGCGGCTGGCCATTCGTGGTGCGGGAAATGCATGGCATATTCATGGCCATAGACCTCCATGCCCTTTTTCACGCAGTAATCGTGATCGGTGTAATCGGTATAGCGGCGCGGATCGAGCGCCCACATATCCCATTCGCTGGCGCCATCGACGATCAGTTCGGCCAGCACCTTGCCGGAGCCACCGCCCTGGGCGATCCCGAAGGTGAAGACACAGGCCTCGAAGGCATTTTCCACCCCCGGCATGGGACCAAGCAGCGGTAACCCGTCGGGCGCATAGGGGATGGGGCCGTTGATCACGCTGCTGACACCCGATGAACCCATGAGCGGCACCCGCGCCATGGCATCTGTCACGATCTCTTCGATACGGTCCAGATCATCCTGCCAGAGCTGGAAGCTGAAGTCATCGGGCATCGGGTCTGCATCGGTTTCCCAATGAGCGCGGCAATTGGGCTCGTAGGGGCCAAGGTTGAAGCCGTGTTTTTCCTGCCGCAGATAGTAAGAGACATCGACATCGCGAATGAGCGGCAGCTTGCGGCCGTGCTTCTTGCTCCAGGCTTCGATCTCGGGGATCGGCTCGGTCAGCAGGTATTGATGGCTCATCACCATCATCGGCACGGTGCGCCCGCCATAGGGCTTGAACCATTCGCCAACCCGCTGGGCGTAATATCCCGCTGCGTTGACCACGAAGGCACAATCGATATCACCCTTGTCGGTATGCACGGTCCAGCTTTTGTCGGGCTTTTGCGTAACACCCGTTGCCGGGCAGAAGCGGATGACCTGCGCACCCATGTCACGGGCGCCCTTGGCCAGAGCCTGGGTCACCTGCGCGGGGTCGATATCCCCATCAGATGGATCATAAAGCGCGCCCGCCAGATCATGCGTTTCGAGGAAAGGATACGCCTCTTTCGCCTGATCGGGGCTGAAGATCTCCATCTTGATGCCCTGATAGCGCCCCATGGAGCAGGCGCGCTCGAACTCCTGCATGCGCTCCTTGCTATGGGCCAGCCGGATCGAGCCCGTCTGGTGGTAATTCATCGGATAATCCACCTCTTCCCCAAGCCGGGCGTAAAGCTCGGTGGAATAGCGCTGGATGTTCATGATGGCCCAGCTCGTGGAAAAGGTCGGCACATTGCCCGCCGCATGCCAGGTGCTGCCGGCGGTCAACTCGTTCTTTTCGAGCAGCACGCAATCCGTCCAGCCCTTCCTGGCCAGATGATAGAGCACAGACGCGCCAACCACGCCGCCCCCGATGACAACAACACGTGCCGATGTTGGAAATTCAGCCATTTTCCGTCTCCCTGTGTTCCGCGAATCCATACTGCTCCTTTACGCCGCTGCAGGCCCATGTCGGGATGCCGCGCGTCTGATCTTTCATTGTTCCCAAAATACTCGAATTCAACGCTTCGGATCCCGCGCAGTGACCCGAGCCTTCCATTCCGCCGAATGGAGCATGCCGAACCCGCTTCAATTCCGTCCGCAACCTCATGCTGCCCCCATCAGTAAACCGGCGGGGCGATGACCCAGATCACCACAGCAGGTTCCTGGTAGGGGTTTTCCCATTCATAGACCTCGCCACGCATGCGGAAGCTGTCGCCGGGGCCGACACTGAACTGCTGCCCTGCAATGGTGATCTCGAGCCGCCCCGAGATGACATAACCCACCTCCTGCGTCGGGCGCTGATCGGGCGCGCCAAGCCTCGCGCCGGGCAGAAAGGTGGAATGAATGACCTCGAACGCATCCGTCAGGTCGGGCGAGAGCAACTCTTCCACAAGGCCATCCTCGCCACCACCCATGGAACGGCGCGCCCCTGCACGCACGATGAAGCCCTGCTCTTGCGCCGGCGCCACACCCTGCCCGAAAAGCAGCGATACGGGTGCGTCGAGCGCCTGTGCGATCATCCGCAGGTCCGACATGGAGGGGTTGGACATGTCGCGTTCCACCTGGCTGAGCCAGCCCACCGAACGCCCGAGCCGTTCCGCAAGATCCGTCAGGGTGAGCCCACGCGCCTTGCGCAGGGCTCGCAGATCGGCGCCCAGCGTGGGTGTTCTGGCGGGATCGAAAGGCTGCATGTTGAATTGACCTCACGCGGTGAAAAAAGCGCCCTTTTTTTCAACCTGCGGGAATTGGCCTGCATTTGCAACGGAAATCGTCTGCGTCGCGAAGCTGTCCTTTGCCAATCCTCAGCGGGTACTGACGGTGAAGAACATGTTCGCAGCCGGGTCGATCTGCACCTCGTCGGTCTTCCCATGGGCAAGGGCCGCCAGCCTCATGCTTGACTTTCGATGACCCATGCGCCTGGGCGATGCCCTTGACGCCGGAAAAATCGTCGTGCGTTTTTGGGTATTTCTGCCAAGAAGAAGCCCTGACGACATTTCTCCATTTTCGGGCGTTCCGCGAGCCTGCGCGAGACCAGACCCCTCGGCCAAGGGCGCCCGCGCAGTCTTCTTCCCTGCACACCGAATAGTAAGGAATGCGCGCTAGTTTCGCGACAGTTCCGGACAGCCCGACGGGAGACGCCCATGCAGTTTGCGACCATCAATCAAAGCGGCACCCTCGTGATATCCGTCCGCGAGAGGCGGATTGATGCTGCGTCGGCGATACGGTTCAAGGATGCGATGCGAGAAGCCACACAGGCGGCGCAGGGGCGTGTCGTGCTCGATATGTCCGGAGTGGATTTCGTCGATTCAAGCGGGCTTGGCGCGATTGTGGCTTCCATGAAACAGCTCGGGGATGGGCGCAAACTCGACCTTTCGGGCCTTACGCCGGATGTCGACAGGGTGTTCCGCCTCACCAGGATGGATTCGGTCTTCGGCATCTACCCCTCGGTCGATGCGGCTCTTGGTCTTAGGGCCAGCGGCTGATCAATGGTGCCTTGCCCGAGAGCGGAGGACGGCCGGGAAAGCATCACGATCATCGGCGATGGCACCGCCGATGGCGTTCGCAGCATTCTGACGGAGCTGCGGCAAAAGCTCATCGCCCTGGGAATGATGTCGGAGCAGCGTGGGACTGTCGAAATCGTCCTTGCCGAGGCACTCAACAACATCATCGAACATGCCTATGCGCCGCAGGAGCCGGGCCCCTTGCAGCTCCATGCTGATCTGAAGCCGGACTGGCTGGAGATCGAGCTGCGGGATCGGGGCCGGCCCTTTCCGGGGCTCGGTCTGCCCCATCCGATCCTGCCTGATTCGTCCGGACCGGTCAGAACCTTGCCGGAGGGCGGTTTCGGCTGGTACCTGATCCACAATCTCACGGACCGGGTCAGCTACCATCGGGTTGCTGATGAAAACCATCTTTATCTCGGCTTCATGATCAATCGCAGCTGATGGCGCAGATTGTTCACGTTGCAGCAGCCAATCGGCCACCAAATCACCCATATCTCAGCGAAATCCGGTCAGAATCCGGCACCATAAGGAAGATGTAGCTGCAACAAGCTTCCCTCGGCGCCGCGTTGTAACAGCCCCCACCCAGTGCGCGGCGTCGAGGTCCTTTCCCGCAAACGCGCATTGGCATTCTCCTGAGAGCCGCATAGGCTCGCGCCACCTACAGGGAGGAGCAGACATGCGCGATTTTCACAAGCCTCATCGTTCGGCGGTCTTTGCATCGAACGGTCTATGCGCCACATCGCATCCGCTTGCGGCGCGCGTTGCGGTCGACATGCTGGCGCGCGGTGGCACCGCCATGGATGCGGCCATCGCAGGCGCGGTCTTGCTGGGCATCTGCGAGCCGCAGAGCACCGGAATCGGCGGAGATTGCTTCGTGCTCTACACCGAACCCGGAGGACGGAACATTCGCGCACTCAATGGGTCGGGTCGTGCACCGGCCGCAGCCGATCCCGAGTTGCTGCGCGCGGCAGGGCACCGCATCATGCCCGACTACAGCCCGCATTCGGTGACCATTCCCGGGGCGATCAATGCATTCTGCCACCTGGCCGAAACCGAAGGAAAGCTTGGGCTGGATACGCTGCTGGCCCCTGCCATCCATTACGCCGAAGAGGGCGTCCCCGTGGCTCCGCGCGTCGCGCATGACTGGGCCGATGACCTGCATGTTCTGCAAGGCCATGGTATCGAGCATTTCTCGCGCGGTGGCGCAGCACTGAAGGTCGGCGACATCTTTCGCGCGCCCGGCCAGGCCGAGGTACTGCGCCGCGTGGCAAAGGAGGGCGCCTCTGCCTTCTATGAGGGCGAGATCGCCGAGGATATGCTGGCGGCGCTGAACACGCTTGGCGGTGTGCAGAGCGCGAAGGATTTCGCTGAAGTGCAATGCGACGATACAACACCCATCTCGGGCCGTTATCGCGGCATGGATCTGGTTGAACATCCGCCCAACGGACAGGGTGCCACGGCGATCCTGATGCTCAACATCCTGAAGCATTTCGATCTCGCCGCCATGGCCCCGTTCGGCGCGGAGCGCGCCCATATCGAGGCGGAAGCCACCAAGCTGGCCTATGATGCCAGAGACCGGTTCATCGCCGATCCGGATCATGTCACGCGGATCGAGCATATGCTTTCCAAGGAGACAGCTGCAAAACTGGCCGCGCTCATCGATCCGGGCAAGGCCATGGCCGCACCCGCACCTCTGACGGAAGCTGTGCACAAGGATACGGTCTATATCACTACCGTCGACCAGGATCGGCGGATGGTCTCGCTGATCTACTCGATCTTTCACGGTTTCGGCTCGGGTATCGCATCGGAAAAATTCGGTATCCTGCTTCAGAACCGCGGCGCAGGCTTCACGCTTGAACCGAATCACCCCAACACCT
>SLDH01000332.1 GCA_007125415.1 Roseovarius sp. | reverse complement strand
TTACTCGCGATTGCCGAACAGGCTCAGCAGCATCATGAACATGTTGATGAAGTTCAGGTAGAGGCTGAGCGCCCCCATGATGCCGGCTTTGCCAAGCCACTCGGCATCGCCCTGATGAGCATGGGCGAGGTAGGTGTTCTTGATGTTCTGCGTGTCATAGGCGGTCAGGCCCGCGAAGATCAGCACACCAAGGACCGACACCGCAAACATGATCGCGGGCGAGCCGATGAAGATGTTGATGACCATGGCCACAATGATGCCGATCAGCCCCATGATCAGGAAGCTGCCCCAGCCCGAGATGTCTTTCTTGGTAGTGTAGCCCCACAGCGACAGGCCAGCGAAGGAAATCGCCGTCACCAGAAAGATCTGTGCGATCGAGAAGTCTGTGAAGACGACGAAGATGTAGCTGATCGACACACCCATCACCGCAGCGAAGGTGTAGAAGAACAGTTGCGCCCCTGCATAGGACAGTCTGTTGATCATCGCACCAAAGGCAAACACCATGATCAGTGGCGCGAACATCACGATATACCGGGTAAAGCCGGTAAAGAGCGCATTCATCATCGCCGCATTGTTGCCCACGGCCCAGGCCGCGAGGAACGTGATCACCATGCCTACGGACATCGTGCCGTAGACCTTGTTCATATGGGCGCGCAGGCCCTCATCAATCTGGGCGGTGCGGGTGCCGGCCGCCGTCCGGATTGTGTTCAGTTCAGCCATTCAAGCCTCCGATTATGGACATACCCCAACCCAGAGTTCGGGTTCTTGTGCAATATCGGTTGAATGGCCCGTGTTTTCAAGTCTTTTGACTGCGTGGTTTTGTCAGATGGGCCTTTTGGCCGGCAATACTCACCGGCGCTCCGCGGGAATGTCCCAGAACGGGCGAGCGACCTCCGCCGCGGCCGCAGCCGGGTTGATTCCGATATCGTCGAGTTCTCTTGCGTCCAGCCGTGCAAGCGCGCGCCGCTCACGGGCGACTGCCACGCCTGCGCGCAGTGTGACAAGCAGCCTGCCAAGGGATGCATCGGCGATGGGGAAGGCTCTGGCATAGGTAAACATGAGGGCTTCTTTCCGTTTGGTGATGTATTTGCATGTTTGCATTCGGATGGTTGATGTATCGCGCATCCGGAGATATATGGAAAATGAATGTTTAAGTTGCTCTGCATCAGGATTGGTGATGATTCGGAATCTGGATATGACGACTCTGCGTTCATTCGTGGCCGTGGCCGATCAGGGCGGGGTCACGCGCGCCGCGGCCTCGCTGAACCTCACGCAATCGGCTGTATCCATGCAACTCAAACGGCTAGAGGAGATGCTGGGCATCGCCTTGCTGGACCGCAGCGGACGCCGTGTGGCCCTGACCGCGCCCGGGGAGCAGTTGCTGAGCTATGCCCGGCGGATGATCACTCTCAACGACGAGCTGGTGGGCCGCCTCACCGAGGATCACTATGAGGGACAACTCACCCTCGGGGTGCCCCATGACATCGTCTATCCGGTCATTCCGCAGGTTCTCAGGACTTTCAACACCCTCTTCCCGCGGGTAAAGGTGCAGTTGCGGTCGTCGAGCACCATCAAGCTGCTCGAGGCTCTCGATCGGGGCGAGATCGATCTGATCCTGACCACCGAGACCTCGCTGCACCCGGGGGGAGAGACCCTGACCGAAATGCCGCTGCGCTGGGTGGTCGGGCGTGACGCCCTGATCTGGAAGGTGCGACCCTTGCGGCTGGCCTTCTGCAAATACTGCATTTTCAAGCCCATCGTCCTGCGGGCGCTGGATGCTGCCGGGGTCGACTGGGACATGGCGGTCGATTCGGATGATGACCGTGCGGTCGAGGCCCTGATCAGTGCCGACCTTGCGATGGGTGCATTGCTCGAAGACAGCATACCGCCGCATCTGGCGGCCTTGCCCGCCGGCTGTGATCTGCCCGATCTGGGGGCGCAGCAGATCAACATGTATGCCGCCCGCGCCGGTGATGAGGTGCTTGACGAGCTTGGCGCGATGATCCGCCAGGGCTTCGGCGCGGCGCAGGCGCCATTGCTCAGGAAGGCGTGACCACGACCTTGCCGGTGGATCTGCGCTGGCGCAGCACTTCCAGCGCCTCATCCGCCCGCTCGAGCGGGAACTCATGGCTGATATGGGGGCGCAGGTGCCCATCCTCATACCAGCGCAGAAGGGCGGACAGGCTGTCAGTGATGACCTCGGGCCTGAATTTCAGATATCCGCCCCAGTAGAAGCCCAGGACGCTGATATTCTTGACCAGCAGATGATTGGCCGGGATCTTCGGCACCTCGCCCGACGCAAAGCCGATGCAGAGCAGCCGCGCCTCGGGCTTGCAGGCCCGAAAGGCGGCCGTGAACTGGTCACCGCCAACAGGATCGTAAACCACGTCGAGGCCGCCCAGCTCGCGGCAGACTTCCCGGATATCTTGTGTCCGCGCATCGATCAGATGATCCGCCCCGGCCTGCCGGGCCACTTCCAGCTTGTCCGCACCGCGTGCGCAGGCGATGACCTTGGCCCCCATCAGCTTGCCGATTTCCACCGCCGTCAGCCCGACACCGCCGGCGGCCCCGAGCACAAGAAGCGTCTCGCCCGCGCGCAGTTGCGCCTTTTGCAGCGCGACGTGGCTGGTCCCATAGGCGATCTGGAAGGCAGCCCCTTCGGAGAAACTCATCGCATCGGGGAGGGTGACGGCCCGGTCGGCGGGAAAGTTGCCCATCTCCGCCAGGCCACCCTGACCGCCGAATACCGCAACGCGCGTGCCCAGGGCCGGCGCCACGACGCCGGGGCCCTGTGCGGTCACCACGCCCGCCACCTCCATGCCGAGTGTGAAGGGAGTATCGGGCATGTCCTGATACTCGCCTTTCATCATCAGCAGATCGGCGAAATTGAGCCCGCAGGCGCCGATTCTCACCTGAATCTCGCCGTGTCCGGGCGCAGGCAGGTCCCGGCGCACCAGGCGGGGGGGCGCTCCAGCGGTTTCAACGGAAAAGGCGCGCATGTATCAACCCTTCTGACAGCCTTTGCGGCCCTTGCGGCGCATGTCATGGCCTTTTGCAGCGCGCTGGTGCTGCTGTCAAACGCCGGGTGATCCCGGGCCGATGCAGCTTCGCCTGTAGATTGTTCCCATATTTAGGATACCCGCGTGTCGTGCGCAATAATCCTTGTCTTCTGTGGATGAGTTGGTACATTCCGACGCAGAAATCAGGCATCCGTCATGGCGCTGGAATCACTATCGCTGAGGGTGATCTGAATACCTGTTGGTTTGCGGATAGAAGAGAGTGAAGGAGTATTGCATGGCTCATCCTGTTGATGTGCATGTTGGTAAGCGTATCAGGCATCGCCGCTGGCTGGTGGGTATGACCCAGCAAGGGCTGGCAGAGCGTGTCGGTATAAAGTTCCAGCAAATTCAGAAGTATGAAACCGGCGCGAACCGTGTCAGCGCCTCGCGGCTTTGGGATATCGCCGATGCGCTTGGTGTGGAGATCAGCTTTTTCTTCGAAGGCCTGGGCCAGCCCGCCGGTGAACGGGCAGCGGAAGAGGGCGTCCCGGCGGACCTCCTGGGCGACAAGGAGGCGCTTGATCTCGTGCGCTCCTATTACGCGATTCCGGAGAATCAGCGACGCCGGCTCTTCGAACTTGCCCGGGTGCTCAGCGACGCTTGAGTTCATCAGCGTTTCGCTCTAAGGCTCAGGGCGAACCTCTCCTCCGGCATCGGGCCCAGTCTTGAATCAGGAACGTATCATCGAGACGGCGCATGCGCTGGCGGATGTGGCGCGGGAGGCCATTCTGCCATTCTTTCGCGGCGAAGCTCTCGAGACGCAGAACAAGCGTCAGGGCGAGGGGGCGTTCGACCCGGTCACACGCGCCGACAGAGCAGCAGAGACGGCCATGCGCGACATGCTGGCCTTGCGCCACCCCGATGACGGCATTCTCGGTGAGGAGTTCGGCCTGAGACAGGGCAGAAGCGGCCTCACATGGGTGATCGACCCGATTGATGGCACGCGCGCTTTCATGTCAGGCGCACCCACATGGGGTGTTCTCATCGCGCTTGTCGATGCCTCGGGGCCCGTCTATGGGCTGATCGAGCAGCCCTATATTGGCGAGCGCTTCGAAGGCGGATTCGGACGTGCGATCATGCACGGTCCACTTGGCCCACGGCCATTGCAGGCCCGGTCCGACCGTGCACTTGACGCAGCCACCCTTTTCACCACCTTCCCGGAAATCGGGACCGAGGCCGAGAAGGCCGCATTCGACCTTGTCGCGCGCGAAGTTCAGCTGACACGGTACGGCATGGATTGCTATGCCTATGCGATGCTCGCGGCCGGGCAGATCGACCTTGTGATCGAGGCGGGGCTCAGCGCCTATGATATCGCCGCCCCCATCGCCGTGATCGAAGCGGCAGGCGGGATCGTGACGGATTGGCAGGGTGCCCCGGTCCATGACGGCGGGCGCGTGCTGGCCGCAGCCAGCCGACAGCAGCATGATGCGGCCCTGACGATCCTGTCCTCCGTCACCTGACGGATTTCCCGCGGCCGAAGTGGCAGGGCCGACATTGTTGCCGTTGTATTTCTTTGGCTTGCAGGATGTGCTACGCATCGTCTCAAAAACGTGTTTCGGAGGTCTGATGCGAGTAGCGCGAAGCAGTCTTGCCGCCGCCGTTCTGGTGATGGCCTTAGGACAATGTGATACGGTCGGCCAGGCGACGGATAGCGCACCGGAAGGTGCGGAGCGTCGCGTGGATTTTCCCGTCCACGACGATGCGGGAGAGCAGATCAATCTGCTGCGTATCAGCAACGGGTTGACCCCGATGCGCCCCAATGCGGCCCTGGAACGGGCCGCGGCGGCGCATTTGCGCGACATGGCGGCCAATGATTTCATGGATCATGAAGGGTCCGACGGTCGCGGCGTGCGGGCCCGCGGGCGCGCGCAGGGCTACCGTGCCTGCTGGATCGGTGAGAGCCTCGCGTCGGGCCAGCGAACGCCGGGCGAGGTTGTCGAGGCATGGGAGAAATCGCCCAAACACAAGCACATCATGCTGCACCGGCGGGCCAGGGAATACGGGCTCGCGCGGGGCGGGAGCAATCTGTGGGTGCTTGTCGTTGCGGAGCCGGGCTGCCGTTAGAAGATGTTGCGTCTGATCGGGTTCAACTTGTTCCAATGACAGGGCGTGCGACCGATCGGGTGGGCGCATCTCCGGGCCACAGGCGCCCCGGGCTTGGATAAATCCCATATGGGGCGACAGGGCCCCTCGAGCCACCGGATGACGACAGAGCGAAGGTCTGTCGAGCCCGGGTGATTGTTTTTCGGGCAACGCTCCTATACCTCTGCGATCAACACGGACCGCAGGGGATGAAATGATGGATGATCAGAGCAACCGCATCGATCATGACCCGGAGCGGGAGGATGATCCCTATGAGCTGACCCGCCGCGCCGTGGCACAGATCATCCATGCGGTCGATCAGGGCGACCGCGAGCAGTTGCTGGCCGAAATGGCACCACTTCACGCGGCGGATATCGCGGATCTTCTGGAACAGGTCACGGCCTTTGACCGGCGGCGCCTTCTGAAGCTGCTGGGGGGCGGATTCGACGGCGATATCCTGTCGGAACTGGACGAGTCCATTCGGGAAGAGGTGATCCAGCTTCTGCATCCCGATGTGCTGGCCGAGGCCGTGCGTGATCTCGACAGCGACGATGTGGTCGATCTGGTCGAGGATCTGGGGGATGCCCAGCAAGCGGCGATCCTCGGGGCACTCGAGCACAATGACCGTGTCGCGATCCAGCAATCGCTGACCTATCCCGAACAATCCGCCGGCCGCCTCATGCAGCGCGAAGTGGTGATGGCACCCGAGCACTGGAATGTGGGCGAAGCGATCGACTACCTGCGCAACAGCGACGATCTGCCCGAGCAATTCTATCACATCGTGCTGGTCGATCCGCGTCTTAAGCCGGTGGGCAATGTCACTTTGGGGCGTCTCATGGCGTCGCGGCGCGAGGTGCTGCTCAAATCACTGGTCGAAGAGATCCTGCATGTCATCCCGGCCACGCAGGACGAGGGCGATGTGGCCTATGCGTTCAACCAGTATCACCTGATTTCGGCCCCGGTCGTGGATGAGGACGGGCGGCTCGTGGGTGTGATCACCATAGATGATGCGATGGCCGTGCTGGACGAAGAACACGAAGACGATTACCTCAAGCTGGCCGGTGTGGGGGATACCAGCCTGACGGACAAGGTGCTTGTTACCGCGCGCGGCCGGTTTCCCTGGCTCATGATCAACCTCGTGACAGCAAATATCGCGGCATCGGTCATTTCGCAGTTCGAGGCCACCATCCAGCAGATCGTTCTGCTGGCCATCCTCATGCCGATCGTGGCCTCCATGGGGGGCAATGCGGGCACCCAGTCGCTCGCGGTGGCGGTGCGGGCACTGGCCACCCGTGACCTCACGTCATCCAATGCCATGCGGGTGATCCGGCGCGAGGCCCTCGTGGGCCTGCTGAACGGGCTGGCCTTCGGCGTGATCATGGGGACTGTCGTGGCGCTCTGGTTCGGAGAGCCGTTGATCGGTGCGGTGATTGCCACGGCGCTGTTGCTCACGCTGATCGGTGCGGCGGTGGGCGGGGTGGTGATACCGCTGACGCTCGAGCGCATGGGCGTGGATCCCGCGGTGGCCTCGGGCCCCTTCGTGACCACGATCACCGATATCGTCGGCTTCTTCGTTTTCCTCGGCATCGCGACACTGGTGCTGATCTGATGAGGGGCGTGGATGTCAAGGCCGAGGCCCGCAAGGCAGCATTCGCCCGCCGCAAGGCGGCCCATGCCGCCGATCCCGGCACCGGGGCGGCGCTACTTTGGGACGTTTTGACAAACTACCGGGGCGTGCCGCTTTCGGGCTACATGCCCATCCGCACCGAGATCGACCCGTTGCCCGCCATGGCCAGGGCGGCGGCCCATGGCCCGGTGGGCGTTCCGGTGATCAGGGCGGCGGGGCAGGCGCTCTCCTTTGCGCGCTGGGTCCCGGGCTGTGCCATGACCACGGGGGCCTTCGGCGCGGCCATCCCCGAAGTTCTGGAGATGCTCGAGCCGGAAATTCTGATCGTGCCGATGGTGGCGTTTGACCGGTCAGGCGGGCGTCTGGGCT
>SLDH01000056.1 GCA_007125415.1 Roseovarius sp. | reverse complement strand
TTTTGCCGACAGCTATTACATGCACGCCATCTGGAAGACCTTGCGCCTTTCGGTGATCGTGACGGTGCTGGCCGCGGTGCTTGGCTACATCCCCGCCTATGTCATCGCCATGACCACCTATCGGCACAAATGGCTGCTGCTGCTGCTCCTGATCCTGCCCTTCTGGGTCAGCTTCATCATCCGCACGCTGAGCTGGATTCACATCTTCGGCAATCAGGGGGCGCTGAACGGGCTTTTCATGTGGCTGGGGCTGACCGATGCGCCGATCCAGATCATGTATTCGGAATTCACCGTGATCGTCGGGTTTGTCCACGTGTTTCTGCCCTACATGATCCTCAATATCTATGTCAGTCTCGAAGGGATCGACCGCAATCTCGAGCCGGCTGCGCGCACGCTCGGGGCAACACCATGGCAGGCCTTTCGCGAGGTGACCCTGCCCTTGTCGATGCCGGGCCTTGCGGCAGGCAGCCTGCTTGTCTTCGTGCTGACGGGCGGCAGCTACGTGACGCCGATGATCCTCGGCGGCCCGTCGGACTTCCTCTTCGGCAATCTTGTCTTTGACGCCATCATGACCGAGCTGAACTGGCCCATGGGCGCGACACTGGCCTTCACGCTTCTGGTGCTGCTGGGCTCCGTGGTCATCCTCTACAGCAGGCTCATGGGCATGAACCAGCTGGCGCGGGCATTCAGGTAGGGGGCGGAAACATGCAATCACAGGTCTGGTCGCTGCTGAAGATCTACACGGTGATGGTCTATGTCTTCATGTTCGCGCCCATCGTCGTGGTGCTGATCCTGGCCTTCAACGCCTCGCAATTCGGCGGCTTTCCGATCGAAGGTTTTTCCCTGCGCTGGTTTCGTGCGCTGGCCGAGAATGAGGCGATCATCCGCGCCTTGCGCACCTCGCTGCTTCTCGGCGTGCTCACGGCGCTCATTGCCACGACGCTGGGCATTCTGGCCTGTATGGCGCTGGTGCGATACCAGTTTCGCGGCAAGAACCTGATCACCACCTTTCTGATCTCACCTGTGCTGGTGCCCGAAACGGTGCTGGCTGTGGGTCTGCTGATCTTTCTGCGCTGGGTGCATGTGCCGCGCAGTTTCGCGCTGCTGTTGCTTGGTCATTCGATCATTGCGCTGCCCTTCGTGGTGCTTGTGGTACAGGCGCGACTGATCGGCATACGCCGCGACTATGAAGAGGCCGCGCGGTCGCTCGGGGCAAGCCCGCTTCAGACCTTCTTTCAGATCACGCTGCCGCTCTTGATGCCTGCCGTTTTCGCCGGGGCGCTTTTCGCCTTCACCATATCCTTCGACAATATCACCGCGACCATCTTCTGGCGTCCTTCCGGGATGGAGACGGTGCCGACGCAGATTTTCGGAATGCTGCGCCATTCCGTCAGCCCCGAAATCAACGCGCTGGGGTTCGTGATGATCTGCATTACCGTGGGTCTGCCGCTGCTTGCGGGGGGCCTTGCGCGCTACTTCATGCGTCGCAAAATCTGAACCAACCATAACCCAACCATAACAAGGGAGACTATGATGACCAGAAAGAGAACCATGAAAATCGACGATACGACGCGCTATGCGCGCCTGCGCGAACGGATGGGCAACGGCGATCTCGACCGGCGCTCCTTCTTCGGGCTGCTGGGGGCGGCCGGGCTTTATGCGGGCGTTTCGGGCGGGATGATGACCGCCATGGCCAGCCAGGCCCGCGCCATGGGCACGGAGCTCAATTTCGAAGGCTGGGGCGGTGTCGTCTCCGAGGCGCTGCGCCAGCACGCCTTCAACCCCTATGAAGAGGCCACGGGCAACAAGGTCGTCGATGCCACCTTCGGCGGCGAGAACGAGGTGCTCACCAAGATCAGGGCGGCGGGCAGCGCCGATGGTCACAATATTCTGCATAGCTCCGGGGTGAGCTGGTACAAGCGCTGGGTCGATAATGATCTGCATGTCGAATTGAACGAGGACAATATTCCCAACCTAGCCCTTGTCATGGAGGCAATGATCGAACCGTTCCGCCGGATCACACCGGATGGTCTTTCGGCAGTGCCTTATGATTACGGCACCACGGGCATCGCCTATAACACCAATTTCGTGTCCCATGAAAAGGCGCAGGAACTGGGGGCCGACCTGCTTCTTGATCCCGAACTCAAGGGCAAGATCGGTGGCTGGGGTGGCGACTGGGCCAACCGTGCCTGGTATGGCGCGCTGCAATCGGGGCAGGATCCCAACAATATCGAGGATTGGGACGCCGTCTGGGACAAGGCGCGAGAGCATCGCGATCTGGTGCTGAAATACTGGTCCTCCGGGGCGGAACTGATGGATCTGCTGGCGAAAGAGGAGATCTATGTGACCGAAGCATGGTCGGGCCGCGTGGCGGCCCTGCAGGAGCAGGGTCATCCGATCGCCTACATGGATCCGCCGAATGGTCTGGCCTGGATGGAATCGATGTTCGTGCTCAGAGGCTCGCCCATGGATGCCGCCGAGGAACTGCTCAATTTCATGCTGGAGCCTGAGACGGCGATCGCGGTAGCGGTGGGCCAGAAATATCCCCCATCGCTTGATCCCAACAAGGTCGATCTGCCCGAGGCCGTGACATCGCTGCCTGCGTTCGATCCGACCGGCAGGATGGAAGACCTCGTTTTCCGGGACCCGGCCGTGTGGAACCCGGTCGAATCCGAGCAATCCCGCATCTGGAACCGTGTCCAGCGGGGCAGCTGACCCAAGCGGGGCGGATCACCCCCCGTGGTGGTCCGCCCCTTCAATGACAGGACGTGTCTCATGGCCCGGGTGGAACTCAAGAAACTGCGTAAATCATTTGGTATGGTCGAGGCCGTGCGCGAAGCGGATGTGGCTTTCGAAGAAGGCTCGTTCAACACGCTGCTGGGGCCGTCCGGCTGTGGCAAGACGACGATCCTGCGCATGGTCTCGGGCCTCGAGACGCCAAGCAGCGGTGATATCCTGATCGGCGGGCGGCGGATCAACGACGTGCCCATCCACAAGCGCAACCTCGGGCTCGTCTTTCAGAACTACGCGCTTTTTCCACATCGCACGATTGGCGAGAATATCGCTTTCGGCCTCAAATACCGCAATGTCTCCAAGGCGGATGTGGCGCGCAAGATCAGGGAATCGCTCGATATCGTGCGCCTGCCGGGGGTGGAGGACCGCTACCCGAGCCAGCTTTCGGGCGGACAGCAGCAGCGCATCGCACTGGCCCGCGCCATCGTGATCGAGCCCGATGTCCTTTTGCTCGACGAGCCGCTTTCGGCGCTCGACGCCAATCTGCGCGGCGAGATGCGGGTGGAATTGAAGGCCATTCAGGACCGTATCGGTGTCACCTCGATCTTCGTCACCCATGACCAGTCCGAGGCGCTGGCGATGTCCGACAAGATCATCGTGATGAGTGCCGGCCGCATCGAGCAGATCGGTACCCCCGAAGAGGTCTATAACCGGCCTTTGTCGGAATTCGTCGCCAGCTTTCTGGGAACCTCGAACCTTCTGGATGCGCGGGTTGCGGCGCGCACAAATGAGGCCGTGGTGCTGGAAACCCCCGAATTCGGCCAGACACCGGTGCCGCTCAGCCATGCCGCCAGCCTCGGCGAGGGCCCGCAGGCGCGGCTGATGATCCGTGCCGACAAGCTTACCCTGGTTCCCAGGGGCGGCGAAGGCACCGAGGCCGTGGTGCAGAATGTGGATTACCAGGGCCAGCTTGCGCGCTATTTCCTGCGCGTGGGTGAAACGGAGTTGCAGGCGATGAACATGATTGACGGCATGCCCTTCGGGGTGGGCGAAACAGTCGCCCTGCGGCTCAACCCCGATGCCTGTGTGGCGCTGCCGATGAGCGGCGCGGCATCATGAGCCGGCTTTTCTATCAATCCCGGCTGGAGCGTCCCGCGCTGGACCGCGCGATGGGTATTCATATGTGGGATGTCACCGGGAAGCGCTATATCGATGGCTCCTCCGGTGCGATGGTCAGCAATATCGGCCATTCCAACCCGGTCGTGCTCGAGGCGATGCGCCGCCAGATGGAGCAATCCACCTTCGGCTACCGGCTGCACTTCCAGACCGACGCCTCCGAGGCGCTGGCCGAGCGGCTGGCCGAACTGGCCCCGTCGGGGCTGGGGAAGGTGTTTTTCGTCTCCGGCGGCTCCGAGGCCACGGAAAGCGCGATGAAATTCGCCCGTCAATACGCGCTGGCCCGGGGCGCGGCGCAACGCTACAAGATCATCGCGCGCAGCCCCAGCTATCATGGCTCCACGCTGGGGGCTCTCTCGGTGACCGGATACGCGCCGATGACCGCCCCCTTTGATCCGATGATGCGCCCCATGCCCAAGGTGCCCGCGCCGCGCGCTTACCTCGACGGGCTGGACGCGGATGATCCGGCAACTGGCGCGCATTACGCGCAGATGCTGGAGAGCCGGATTCTCGAGGAGGGCCCCGAGACCGTGCTGGCCTTCATGGTGGAGCCGGTGGGGGGGGCCTCCACGGGAGCACTGGTGCCCCCTGCGGGCTATATGGCCGCCATCCGCGAGATCTGTGATCGGTATGGTGTGCTGCTCATCCATGACGAGGTGATGTCGAGCGGCGGGCGCACCGGGCGCTACATGGGCGGCGATCACTGGGCCGACGCCGCGCCGGATATCATCTGCCTCTCCAAGGGGCTGGGCGCGGGATATGTGCCACTGGGCGCGATGATAGCCCGAGATGACATGGTCGAGGCCGTGCTGGACGATGGCGGCTTCATCCATGGCCATACATATGCGGGCAATCCGCTGGCCTGCGCGGCCGGGGTTGCGGTGCTCGACGTGATCGCGGCGGACGGTCTCATGGAGAATGCCGCAAGGATGGGCGATCTGCTGCAATCCGGGTTGCGCGACCTGATGCAGAAATATCCGCTGATCGGCGATGTGCGCGGCAAGGGCCTCTTGCTGGCCTTCGAGTTGATGCAGGATCGCCAGAGCAAGGCACCGCTGCCCGCCGGGCTCAATGCCCATGCGCGGCTGGTCGAGATCGCCTATGAAAACGGTCTGATCATCTATTCGCGGCGCACGCGCGGAGGGCTGTCGGGAGATCACTTCCTGGTTTGCCCGCCCATGATCGTGACCGCTGAAGAGGTAGAGGAGATCACCACATTGCTCGATCTTTCGCTGGGGCAGTTCATGGCGCAACTGCCCGATGATGTGATGCGAAATGCTTGATGATGCCATGAGCAAGATCATCCTCACCTGCGCCGTGACCGGCTCCATCCACACCCCTTCCATGTCGCCCTATCTGCCGTGGAAACCCGCCGATATCGCGGAACAATCGGTAGAGGCGGCGCGCGCAGGTGCGACGATCCTGCATCTGCACGCGCGCGATCCGGGCAATGGCCGCCCCTCGGCCGCGCCCGAGCATTTCGCGCAGTTCCTGCCGCGCATCGCGCGGGAATGTGACGCGGTGATCAATATCTCCACCGGCGGCAGTGCAATCATGGCGCTGGAAGAGCGTCTGCGCCCGGCCCTCCGCTTTTGCCCGGAAATGTGCTCGCTCAACATGGGGAGCATGAATTTCGCGCTCTATCCCATGGCCGAGAAGCCGCGTGACTGGCTTTTCGACTGGGAGGAACCGTTCTTGCGCGGCACCGACGATCTCGTCTTCAAGAACACCCCGCGGGATATCGCCGGTATCCTCACCCGTCTGGGGCAGGAACGCGGCGCGCGCTTCGAATTCGAGTGCTATGATGTCGGTCATCTCTACATGCTGCGCCATTTTGCCGATCGCGGGCTGGCGCGCCCGCCCTATTTCATTCAGTTCGTCTTCGGCGTGTTGGGCGGGATGGGACCTGACCCGGAAACGCTGGACCATCTGATCATGCTGGCCGACAAGCTCTTTGGCGCGGATTACCTGTTTTCGGTGTTGGCGGCGGGTCGGCATCAGATGCCGATGGCCGCGCGCGCGGCCGAGCGGGGCGGTCATGTGCGCGTGGGGCTAGAGGACAATCTGATGATCGCCAGAGGGCAGCTTGCCGGGTCCAATGCCGAACAGGTGCGCCATATCCGCGAGATCGTGGAGGGGATGGGGCGGGATGTTGCCACGCCGGCCGAGGCGCGGGCGATGCTGGGCCTGAAGGGCGCGGACAAGCTGGCGGTCTGATCGTGAAAGGGACAATCCAGTTTCACGATGCAACCCCCGAGACGCTGCCGCTTCTGCATGACGGGCTGAAGGCGCTCTCCGTCGATTTGGGAGATGCCTTTCCGCTGGAGCCGGGCCAATTGCACGGCGCGCTTTTCGGCCCGCACCCGGCCTGCCACGGGCTCCTGGCGCTGGGGGCTGACGAGGCGCTTCTGGGCATTGCGCTTTACGCGCCTGTGTTCTCGACCGCGCTGGGCTGTCCGGGGGTCTATGTCTCGGACCTCTGGGTTGCAGAAGACGCACGCGGGCGGGCGCTCGGTCCGTCCCTTCTTGGGCAGGTGGGGTCGCGGGCCGCAGCCATGTGGGATGCAGGCTTCCTGAAGCTTTTCAGCTACAGGTCCAACCTGCGCGCCCGCGCCTTCTATGCGCGGCTGGGCTTTGCCGAACAGCCTGACGAGATCCCGCTGCGGGTCTCGCTCGCGGCGCTGAAACAGAATTAGGAGTGAGCCATGAAAGCCTATCTCGATGACCGGCAAGCGGCGCATGACCCGAAACATTTCATGGCCAATGGTGCAATCAGACCAAGCCCCGAGCAGCCCGAGCGCATCATCCGGCTACGTGCCGGGGCAGCGGCGGCCGGGTGCAGTTTCGAGACGCCGCCCGATGCGGGGCTGGGCCCCATCGCGGCCATCCATACGCCCGAATATCTGACCTTTCTGCGCAATATCTACCCGCGCTGGCGGCGGATCGACGGCGCGGGTCAGGAGGTGATCCCCAATATCCATCCTGCCAATCGCGGCGACAGCTATCCGAAATCCGCGGTCGGCCAGGCAGGTTACCATCAGGCCGATACCGCCTGTCCCATCGGGGCGCACACATGGGACGCGGCCTATCGGTCCGCGCAGTCGGCTATCGCCGGTGCGGATGCGCTGCTGTCCGGCGCGCGCCAGGCCTATGCACTTGCCCGCCCGCCCGGGCATCATGCCTTTGGCGATCTGGCGGGGGGATTCTGTTTTCTGAACAACGCCGCCATCGCCGC
>SLDH01000167.1 GCA_007125415.1 Roseovarius sp. | reverse complement strand
TTCATCCCCACGGCGTCGAGCTTCGCGGGGGGGGTCCAGCGCGTGGCATCGGCCCAGTGAAATACGACGCGGGGGTCAGGCAGGTTGTGTCGGGCACAGTCAAGCGCCGTGTGATCGGCCTCCACGACATGCAGTTTTTCCACGCCTTCCAGCTTCAGCGCGGCCCGGCTCAGATACCCCCAGCCCGCCCCGAGGTCGGCCAGTTCCGCGCCCGGGCGATCCGGCAGATGCGCGGCCAGCATGGCCGAGCCCTCATCCACGCCATCTGCGGAAAACACACCCGGCCGCGTAAGAAATCCTTCACCGATATCCTGCGTTCCTGCCGCCCAATCTTCAAAGCAGGTCGCGGGCGCGAAGGCGAAACACTTGCCGTGGGCCTTGGAGAAAACCGTGTTGACGGGCACCCGCGCACGGATCTCGCGCAAAAGGGATTCGACACCATCGGTCTTGGCCCCGTTGACGATCACAAGATCATCCGTGATCGCAGAAGCCATCGCCACCCAGGCCTTCGCCAGCGGCTTGACGCGCGGCAGAAAGATGATGCTCGCGCTGTAGCCCCCCGCGGGCGCAATGCGCGTCTCAAGGCCAAGCCCGGCGAAATGATCATGATCCGGTTGCAGCCCCGTCATGACCTCCAGCCGATCCATCGGCAAAGCGCCGAGATCCGCCCCGATCCGGGGGCCAATGACCGCAAGCCTGCCCGCTGGTGGCAAGGCGATATCGCCTTGCGTCAACGCAAATGTCAGCCGGGCGTCAGCCAAGCTATTCTTTTTCCATGGTGCATTGCAGCGGATGCTGGTGCTGGCGGGCGAAATCCATCACCTGCGTCACCTTCGTCTCGGCGATTTCATGGCTGAATACCCCGACCACGGCGACACCCCGCTTGTGCACTGTCAGCATGATTTCGAAGGCCTGCGCATGGCTCATGTGAAAGAACCGTTCGAGCACTGCCACCACGAACTCCATGGGCGTGTAATCATCGTTGAGCAACAGCACCTTGTAGAGCGGTGGCCGCTTTGTCTTGGGCTTTGTATCCACGACGACGGCGGCGTCGCTGTCATCTTCGTTCTCGCCTGCCATGATGATACGCGTCAGGGTCATCGTTGCCGTTCGTTCCTGCTGTTTGCGTCGCGCATAATATAACCTGACGGACTGATTAGAAAAGGGGGGCGAGACAACCGATTTCAGCAGAAGGGAGAGATTGGTCACGCGCCCGCCTCCTTGCTCTTTCTGGTTGCGCTCACGGCCTTTTCCGCCAGATCGCGGGCAATGGCGAAGGCCCCCTTGATCCGGTCGGATTCGCGCTTCCAGTCACGGCGCACGACGATCCTGTTGTCACGCACTTTCGCCAGACCTTTCTGGTCATTGATGAAATCCACCAGGCCTTGCGGCGAGGCGAATTTGTCATTGTGAAACTGGATCGTGGCGCCCTTCGGGCCGCCATCGAGCTTGGCGATGCCCGCGCGCTTGCACATGGCCTTGATGCGTACCACCAGGAGCAGTGTGTTGACCTCGCGCGGCAGCTTGCCGAAACGGTCGATCAACTCGGCCGCGAAACCCTCCAGTTCGACCTTGCGCTGCAACCCGCTGAGCCGACGATAGAGCCCCAGCCGCACATCGAGGTCGGGCACATAGCTTTCGGGGATGAGCACCGGCACGCCAAGATTGATCTGCGGGGCCCATTGCTCATCGGCGTCACTGAGCCCCTCCATTTCACCTGCCTTGATCTTGGCAATCGCCTCTTCCAGCATGGTCTGGTAAAGTTCATAGCCCACATCGCGCATCTGCCCCGACTGTTCCTCGCCCAGAAGATTGCCTGCCCCGCGAATATCGAGGTCCTGACTGGCCAGCGTGAAGCCTGCGCCCAGTGTATCGAGGCTGCCCAGCACGCGCAGGCGCTTTTCGGCGGCCGGTGTGAGCGGCACGCGGGGCTTGGTGGTCAGATAAGCATAGGCGCGTGTCTTGGCGCGACCGACCCGTCCCCGAATCTGGTAAAGCTGCGCCAGTCCGAACATATCGGCGCGGTGGATCACCATGGTGTTCGCGGTGGGGATATCGAGGCCCGACTCCACGATTGTGGTGGCCAGCAGCACACCATATTTGCCGTCATAGAAGGCGTTCATCCGGTCATCAAGCTGGCCCGCCGCCATCTGGCCATGGGCGACGACATAGGAAACCTCCGGGACCTGGCTTTGCAGAAACTCTTCGATCTCCGGCAGGTCCTTGATACGGGGGACCACGAAAAAGCTCTGTCCGCCGCGATAATGTTCGCGCAAGAGTGCCTCGCGGATCGTCACCGTATCGAACTCGCTCACATAGGTGCGAATGGAAAGCCGGTCCACGGGCGGGGTGCTGATGATGCTGAGGTCCCGCACGCCGCTGAGGCTGAGTTGCAGGGTGCGCGGGATCGGTGTGGCCGTCAACGTGAGCACATGCACATCCGAGCGCATCTGCTTGAGCCGCTCCTTGTGGGCCACGCCGAAACGCTGCTCCTCGTCGATCACAAGCAGGCCCAATGACTTGAAGCGCACCGATTTTGCCAGCAGCGCATGGGTGCCCACCACGATATCCACTTCGCCCCGGGCCATGGCCTCCCGGGTGACCTGCGCCTCGCTCGCGCCGACAAAGCGGCTGAGCGGGCGCACGGTGATCGGAAAACCGCGAAAGCGCTCCGCGAAGCTCTGGTAATGCTGTCGCGCGAGCAGTGTTGTGGGCGCGATCACCGCCACCTGCATGCCTGACATGGCCGCGACGAAGGCCGCGCGCATGGCGACTTCCGTCTTGCCGAAACCCACATCGCCGCAGATGAGCCGGTCCATGGGCGTGCCTGCTTCCAGATCGGCCAGCACATCGGCAATGGCGCTCAGTTGATCATCGGTTTCGGTATAGGGAAAGCGCGCAGCAAATTCTTCCCAGGCGTGGTGCTCGGGTTCGAGCACAGGAGCGCGGCGCAGCGCGCGCTCGGCGGCGATACGGATGAGCCTGTCGGCCATCTCGCGGATGCGCTCCTTGAGGCGGGCCTTTTTCGACTGCCAGGCGCCCCCGCCCAAGCGGTCGAGCAGCCCCTCTTCATGGCCATAACGGCTGAGAAGCTCGATGTTTTCGACAGGCAGATAAAGCTTTGCACTGTCCGCATATTCAAGAACCAGACATTCATGCGCCGCCCCGGCCGCCGTGACGACCTCGAGACCGTGATAGCGCCCGATCCCGTGATCGACATGAACCACAAGATCACCCGGCGAGAGGCTCTGGACTTCGCTCAGGAAATTCTCGGCCCGGCGCTTGCGTTTCGCACCACGGATCAGCCTGTCACCAAGAATGTCCTGCTCGGCAATCACGGTGAGGCCCGGCGCGGTGAAGCCATTCTCCAGCGGCAAAACCGCGAAATGCAGCCCGTGCCGGCCGATGTCCCTTGCCCTCTGTACGGTGACAGCGCCGATCAGCCCCTCATCCTCCAGCAGGCCCTCCATGCGCTCGCGCGCGCCTTCGGAATAGCTTGCCACAAGCACGGGTCCATCGCCCAGGCGCGCTTCAATATGCTCTTTCAACGCACCGAAAAGACTTACCTTCTCCTGTTGTCTCTCCGGCGCAAAATCCCTCCCGATCCGCCCGCCCGCGTCGATCATCCCCGGCCCCGTCGCCTGGGGCAAAGGCTCTAGCTGCAAGACGCGATGATCGGCAACGGCATCTTGCCACGCGGCATCATCAAGATAGAGAAGCTCCGGCGGCACGGGTTTGTAGACCGTGTCCGCGCGGGATTTCTGGCTCAGCGCATGTGAGCGGGCCTCATACTGGTCCTTGATGCTGTCCCAGCGCGCAAGCCGTTGCGGTGTGATCTGCGCATCGAGCACGATGGAGGCCCTTGGCAGGTAGTCGAAGAGCGTCTCAAGCCGTTCATGGAAGAACGGCAGCCAATGCTCCAGCCCCTGATACTTGCGCCCCGCGCTCACCGCCTCGTAAAGCGGATCATCCGTGCCCGCTGCACCGAATTCGATCCGGTAATTCTGCCGGAACCGGGTGATTGCCGCCTCGTCGAGTATGACTTCGCTGACAGGGGCCAGCTCGATCATGTCGAGCTTTTGCACGGTCCTCTGGGTGGCCGGATCGAAGCGGCGCACCCCGTCGAGCACATCCCCGAAGAGATCGAGCCGCACCGGCCCGCTCTCGCCCGGCGGGTAGATGTCGATGATCCCGCCGCGAACGGCGTAATCGCCGGGCTCCATCACCGTCGGCGCCTGAGAAAATCCCATGCGGGTCAGAAAGGCGCGCAGCGCGGCCTCGTCGATCTGGCGATCCACCCGCGCCGTGAAGGCCGCCTCCCGCAACACCTCTCGCGCCGGGATCCGCTGGCTGGCGGCATTGAGCGTGGTCAGCAGAATGAAGCGCCCGGGCATCCCATGCGCCAGCCCCGCCAGCGTGGCCATGCGCGTGGCCGAAATGTCGGCATTGGGCGACACACGGTCATAGGGCAGACAATCCCAACCGGGAAAGCGGATCGCCGGCACATCGGGCGCGAAAAAACGCAGCGCCTCGGCCATGGCCGCCATGCGCTTGTCATCGCGCGCCACATGGCAGACCGGGCCGGTGCTACGGGCCAGTTCCTCGGCAACAAGGCGCGCGTCGAACCCTTCGGGCGCACCGCTGACGGTAAGGTGATGCTCAGCGCGGCTCATGGCACCTCAGAACAGGACGCTGGCGTTCATGTTCTGCCACATGCCCCAGATCGCCGTGATGAAAATGGAGATCATGCCGATCACCTGCGTAATCGTGCGGTGCCGGCCGAGCCGCTTGAACAGGGCCTCCATATCCGGCGTGTCACGTCTGAGCTTGCGCGCCGTGGCAACCGACAGCAGCCCGATCAGACTCATCGGCAGGGACAAGAGAAACAGCGCCTGCGCGAACTGCCGGCCGAAGAAGAACCCGATCACCAGCATCACTGTCAGGGCAAAGCACAAGAACCCCGTCAGCAGCAGACCGGACTGAGAGGCGATATAGAGGATGCGGTTGACATTGATGCGCACCATATCGCGCAGATCCTGGCCCGCTTCGCCCTCGGGCTCGCGGCGCGCCCGTTGCACCATGTCCCAGGGTACACCCAGCACCCAGTGGCTGACCGACGACCACAGCACGGCCAGCATGATCCAGAACCACAGGTTGCTGAAGCTGCGCATGTCTATGAGTTCGAAAACGTTCTGGTACCAGGTCAAGTGCCGTGCCTCGGGGATCTGCCATGGATGCGCCGCAGAAGAATGCCGCCGCTTCTCTTAGCGGTCTCATTTGCGGATTCCCACCCTTGAGATGACTGAAATTCCCTGCCAATCTGGCGCGAATGTTCATCTGAAAGTCAAGCCATGCGCCCCACACAAGCCCCCTTCCCCCATACGCGCCTGAGACGCACCCGCAAATCCGCTGCGATTCGCGATCTGGTCGCCGAGAACGCGCTGTCGGTCAAGGACATGATCTGGCCCGTTTTCGTGCGCGAGGGCTATGCCGTGGAAGAGCCTGTGCCCTCCATGCCCGGGGTGGTGCGGCGCTCGGTCGATAAGGTGGTCGAGGCGGCACGGGAAGCGCATGATCTGGGCATCCCCGCGATCTGTCTCTTTCCCTATACGAGTGCCGCCAACCGCTCGGAGGATTGCGCGGAGGCGTGGAACCCCGACAACCTGTCGAACCGGGCGACACGCGCCATCAAGCAGGCGGTGCCGGAGCTTGCCATCATGACCGATGTGGCGCTCGACCCCTATTCGGACACCGGCCATGACGGGTTCGTGCGCGACGAGGAAATCGTCAATGACGAAACGATCGAGGCGCTGGTCAAGCAGGCGCTCAGCCAGGCCGAGGCCGGTGTCGACATCATCGGCCCCTCGGACATGATGGACGGGCGGATCGGCGCGCTGCGTGCCGCCCTCGAGGCGCAGGGGCATCACAATGTCCTGCTGCTGAGCTATGCGGCGAAATACGCCTCGGCCTTCTACGGCCCCTTTCGCGATGCGGTAGGCGCATCCGGGGCACTCAAGGGCGACAAGAAGACCTATCAGATGAACCCCGCCAATTCAGATGAGGCGATCCGGCTGGTCGAGCGGGATCTGCGCGAGGGTGCGGATATGGTGATGGTCAAACCCGGGATGCCCTATCTCGATATCTGCCGGCGGGTGAAGGACGCGTTTGGCGCACCGACCTATGCCTATCAGGTGTCAGGGGAGTATGCGATGATCAGGGCCGCGGCCGATCAGGGCTGGATCGATGGCGACCGGGCCATGGCCGAGAGCCTGATGGCGTTCAAACGCGCAGGCTGCGACGGCATTCTGAGCTATTTCGCCCCGGATCTTGCCCGGGCGCTGGCCTGAGGAAAGGCCCCGAAGGCTGTCATATGCGGGCGGGATATGGCACAGTTGCCCCCTCGCGCGGGATCGCTTAGTGACACCCCGGCCCTACCCGGCTATACTCAATGCCAGATCGGTAAGGACAAACCGGCAGCAGCACTGAATTCAGGCAACGAACGAGCAGGCTCATGATATATCTGACAAGACGCAGCTTCACGCTGGGCGCGCTGGCGTCATCTCCCTTGCTGGCCGCATGCGGCAACGGCGTGGGATCGAACAACGCCCAGCGGATCGACGCGCGCGTGGCGACCACACTGGACTATCTTTACGAGAATTATCCCAGCACCCGTGATCTTGCGGAAAAATCCACGGGCATGCTGATCATGCCGCTGATGACCGAAGCCGGGTTCGGCATCGGTGGTGCGTATGGGCGGGGTGCGCTTCAGATCGATGGCATGACGGTGGATTACTACTCCGCCACCAAGGGCAGTTTTGGCTTGCAGATCGGCGCGCAACAATTCGCCCACGTTCTGTTTTTCATGACCGATGCTGCGCTGGCCCGGTTCCGCCGCTCCTCGGGCTGGGCTGCCGGGGCGGACATAAGATATGTCTTCAACGATACCGGCGACGGGCTGCGTGCGGAGACGACTACGGCAACATCCCCGGTTGTGGCGGTCATCTTCGGTCAGGCCGGCGCGCTCGCCGGCATCTCGCTGGAAGGCATGAAATACAACCGCATCATCCCTTGATCCTGTTGAGCGCGCCTTTCAGGCGCGCGCCGGTTGAAGCGGCGTCAGGCCGGCCTGACGCCGCCTATCCCGTGCACGCGTGACGCGATATTCCAGGCGCTGCGTGGCCCGACGGCAAGG
>SLDH01000144.1 GCA_007125415.1 Roseovarius sp. | reverse complement strand
GCTACCGGCGAATTTTAAGGAGCCCCCCAATGGCCGAAACCGAAACTCTCGACCATAACGACCGCGACGAACGCAACGCGCCGACGAGCTATCATTTCAAGGTTGGCGACCAGGGTGTGGCGCTCGACATTCAGGATTTCAACCTGTGGTACGGCGAAACACAGGCCCTCTTCGACAACTCGCTGGAGATCCAGAAGGGCATGGTCACAGCGCTCATCGGCCCGTCGGGTTGTGGCAAATCCACGCTCTTGCGCTCGCTTAACAGGATGAACGACCTTGTTGATGGATTGCGGATTGCCGGCCGGATCGAGGTCGATGATTTCGACATCTATGGCCGTAGCGTCGATGTGATCGCGCTGCGCAAACGCATGGGGATGGTCTTCCAGAAGCCTAACCCCTTCGCGATGTCGATCTATGACAATGTGATCTACCCGCTTCGGGTGGACGGGGTGACGAAGAAGTCGATTCTCGATGAAACCGTGGAACGCGCGCTTCGTTCGGCCGCGCTATGGGAAGAGGCCAAGGACCGTTTGAAGGAGTCGGCGCTCGGCATGTCCGGTGGTCAGCAGCAGCGGCTTTGTATCGCGCGCGCTGTTGCGTCTGATCCAGAGGTGCTATTGATGGATGAGCCATGCTCGGCGCTCGACCCGATCGCCACTGCCAAGATCGAAAACCTGATGGCTGATCTGCGCGGGCAATATACCATCGTCATCGTGACCCATTCCATGAGCCAGGCGGCGCGGGTGTCGGACAACACCGCTTTCATGTATCTTGGCCGGATCATCGAATATGGTGCCACCGAAACCGTATTCACCAACCCCAAGTTGGCGCGCACGAATGATTATGTGACGGGACGCTTCGGCTAGAGCATTTCGGTTTTAGCCGAAAGCATCTCCAGCGTGATCTGCGGACAGCCCCGCACCCGATCCAGCGGCCAGGCCCGGTGCGGCTCCGGAAGGGGGCAGCGATAGCCGAACAACCGCGCGGGCCTCATCGCGCCGGTATCGCTCCGGTCTGCGCGGCCCGTGGCGTCCAGTTCACCGCACCAGACGGGGCAATTCCGAACCTTGCGGCAAGGCTGCGCCACAGATGAAAATGGCCACCTTCTATGCCGTGCGGCCAAATCCTTTGCGCCCGAGGCGCTGGCGATATCACCCGCCTTGCGCGCTTCTCACCGTTGCCAGCACCTGTCAGTCGATCATGGTTCCAAGGGCGTTGCCGCGATGGCGCGGGCCATGAACGCCACCAGGGCTTCGCGATCCGTCGGGTTGGCGATCAGCTGTTCGGGCATCCGCGATCCGGGCGTATAGGCTTCGGGACCGTATTCAAAGAGTTCGGCCACGGTTTGCGGCGTCCAGATCAGATCGAGGTCTCGCAAGGCCTCCGAGTAGTCATAGCCGGGCTGCGATGCAATGGGTTGCCCGAAGATGCCATGCAGGCTTGGCCCGGCACGCGCATGATCGCCGGGCTGGAGCGAATGACACACGGCACAGGCTTGCCAGACCTCGAAGCCGCGGCTGTCATCACGGTAGTCCGGCGCAACGGCTTCCGGCGCATCACCGACGGGACTGCCATCGGCAAGCGACCACCGCCGGATCGTGGCCTCGGCACCGGCCGTGAAGACCTGGCTCTCGTCCAGTGCCAGCGCCCAGACGGGGCCCTCTGCTGCCTGAAACACCGCGCGCTGAAACAGATCACTGCTCCGCAAGAGCCAGACCGTGCCATCTATCGCGGCCGCGGCCAGATCGCCGCCATGGGCGCTCACGCTGACGAGCGGGCGATCGGTCAGGAAGCGTTCGGGCAACAATTCCGCCTCCGGGGAGAAAAGCCGCAACGCGCCCTCGGCAAAGATGACGGCAACGCGTTCCTCGCTGATGGCAAGCCCATTGGGCAGATCAGGCAGGTCCGCGCTGGCTTGCGGTGTGAACGCCGCGCCCCAGCGCACGAGCCGCAAATCGCCCCCGACGCTCACCAGATCACCCGACTGAAAAAAAGCCAGGCCGGTCACACGCTCGCGATGCGCCTGATGGCTTTGCAGAAGGCCCGTCTCCCGCTCGAGCACCTGCACCTGACCATCCCAAAGGCCCGCCGCAACGCGCATTCCATCGGGTGAAACCGCAAGCGATGCAATGGCCGCGACACCGGGCGGTGTAACCATATCCGGCGCGCGCCCATCCGGCTGCCAGATCGCGATGCGCCCATCCTGACCGGCGGTGACGAAGCCGCCATCGGGCAGAAACGACACGGCTGTCACATTGCCATCATGTAACCGCGTGACATTTCGCGCGCTCGAAGAGCCCAGATCCCAAAGGATCGCGCGGGTGTCGAAACTGCCTGAGATCAGCCTGTCACCGGCCACATCGAGCGCCCCGACCGGCCCGCCATGGCCGGTGAAATCCTGCGCGAGTGTGGGGCTGACGAAGAGCAGCCATGCGACAAGCGACAGTCCTCGCATCCAGATCAATTGCCGATCAGGTTGTGGCCCGGATTGTCGACGCGCGCCCCTTCCGTCGTGAAGGCGGAGTAAGATGGTTGCTGGAAATTGCCGTCGAGAACACTCGCGGCGACGAAGGCTATGATTCCCGAAAATATGACGGCAGCAGCGAAGGCTTTCATGGTTTGTCTCCTGTTTCTCAGGTCCGGCCGGGGCGGTGTCGCGCCTGCGGCATGGTGGTCAACCCGGCCAGCATGGTCCGGGCAATCTGTTGATAAATCCGGCCCAGAGGGCCATCAGGGTCGCGCGCTGTGATGGGCTGTCCGGCATCAGAGGCTGCACGCAGATCCATGGTCAGGGGTATCGCGCCAAGAAAGGGCACACGCAAACGAGCGGCCTCGGCTTCGGCCCCGCCTTCGCCGAAAATCGCATGGCTGCTACCACAGTCGGGACAGATGAAATGCGCCATGTTCTCGATGATTCCAAGGATCGGCACATCGACCTTGCGGAACATCGAGATCCCGCGCCGCGCGTCGATGAGCGATAGGTCTTGCGGGGTTGAGACGATCACCGCGCCCGCGAGCGTTGTGCCCTGGGCGAGCGCGAGCTGCGCGTCACCCGTGCCGGGCGGCATGTCCACCATCAGCACATCGAGCGCGCCCCAGTCCACATCGGCCATCATCTGCGTGATCGCCGACATGATCATCGGCCCGCGCCATACCATCGCCGCTTCGGGCTCGACGAGCATTCCCATGGACATCGCCTTGAGCCCGTATGCCTGCATCGGTTTCAGCTTGCGCCCCTGCCCCATGCCGGGCTTTCCATGCAGCCCGAGAAGCGTAGGCAAGGAGGGGCCGTAGATATCTGCGTCCAGAATGCCCACCTGCAGACCCTGCGCGCGCAGCGCCAGTGCCAGATTGACTGTGGTGGTGGACTTGCCGACCCCGCCCTTACCCGAGGCGACAGCGACGACATGGCCAATTCCGGCCAGCGGATCGGCCTTGGCGGGAGGCTCGGACCTGAGTTTCGGGGGCGCGGCGCGTTCCGCAGTCAACACCGCAAAGACCGATCTCACCCCGGGGAGCGCGCGCAGGCGCGCTTCAACCTGATCGCGAACCGGGGCGAAGGATTGCGCCTCTTCCGGGCTGATCTGGATCGACAGGCTGACCCGGCCATCGGTTAGGCTAACCCCCGCCAGCCGCCCCGACGCGCCGAGTGTGCTGCCATCGGACAGTTCTATGGCGTCGAGGGCTGCGGAAAGCTCTGCCTCCCCAAGGCTGTCTGATCCATTCATTTGCGATCTGTCTTTCAGTCAGACAGACCCGGCCCATCGCTGGCACCGGGTCTGGTTTCTGTCTTGTTACCCAGGTGCGGTCACTCGGCCGGTGTAGCGGCCTGCTTGCTATCGCCATCCTTGGCGGATTTCACCTCCTCGACCCAGAGCGAATGATGCTCCTTGGCCCAGTTTTCATCCACTTCGCCCGAGCCCATCGCATCAAACGCGCCTTCCATGCCGACAGAGCCGATATAGATATGGGCGATGACGATGGCAGACAGCGCCGCGGCGACAAGCGCATGGATCGTCTGGTAGAACTGCCAGTCTGCCGCGGTGCCTGCTTCGCCGGGGAAGAGCAGCATGATACCCGTGTAGGACAGCGCCGCACCGCCGATCACCACAGACCAGAAGATCAGTTTCTGACCCGCATTGAACTTTCGCGCCGGCGGGTGCACACCCTTCTTGAACAAACCGCCGCCCTGCTTGATCCACTCCATATCCAGCTTGTTCGGCACGTTATGAACGATCCACAACAGCACGATCAGCACCAGCGCCACCATGAAGGGCCAGGCCAGATAGTTATGCGCGATCTTGCCCCAGGTCGAAAGCGTGCCGAAGGTGGCCTCTCCGAACAGCGGCAGGATCACCGATTTGCCGATGATCAGGTTCAACCCGGTCAATGCGAGGATGATGAAGGTCGTCGCCAAGGTCCAGTGGGCAAAGCGTTCGACACCATTGAACCGCAGGATCTTGTGGCCTGAAAGCCCGGAATCAACTCGGATCTTGCCACGGACGAGGTAGAAGAGTGCCAGTATCGCGACCATGCCGATCACCGCCCAGATCGAGATCGTGTGCAGGGTCTGGCCCTGAAGCACAGCCCAGCTCTTGTTCTGGTCGTTGATCAGGTAGCCTGCTTTCCCGTCCGGAATTGTCGTGCGTCCGGTCACGGGGGCTGAGCCAAGCGCCTCGAAGAGTGAGTCCTCGGTCACTGAGCTTTCGGTGGGATTGACCTGCGCCGAGGCCATGGGCGCACCCAGCGACAGGACAAGAACAAGCCCGAAAGCCGTGAACAGTCTGGAAAATATGGTCATTTGCCCTTCTCCCTACACTGTCACGGTATCGCCGTAGGCCGTCCGCCAGCCCCAGGCCCCCGAGCCATAGCCGCGTGTCACGACCCGCTCGCGATAAATGTCGGCGATGATATCACCATCTCCGGCCAACAGCGCCTTGGTCGAGCACATCTCGGCGCAAAGCGGCAATTTGCCTTCGGCCAGACGGTTCGCGCCGTATTTGACATATTCGGCATGGCTCATGTCCGGCTCGGGCCCACCCGCGCAATAGGTGCATTTGTCCATCTTGCCGCGGGTGCCGAAATTGGCGGTCTGCGGAAACTGCGGTGCGCCGAAAGGACAGGCATAGCTGCAATAGCCGCAGCCGATGCAGGTGTCCTTGTTGTGCAGAACGACCCCGTCATCGGTTTCGTAGAAACAGTTGACCGGGCAGACCGCCGCGCAGGGCGCATCGGTGCAATGCATGCAGGCCATGGAGACCGAACGCTCGCCCGGCAGACCATCATTGATGGTGATAACGCGGCGGCGATTGATGCCCCAGGGGACTTCGTGCTCGTTCTTGCAGGCCGTGACACAGGCCTGACATTCAATGCAGCGATCCGCATCGCAGAGAAATTTCATTCGTGCCATTCTTCTATTCCTCCCTTATGCCGCTGCGATCTGGCAAAGCGTGACCTTGCCTTCGTGCATGCCGGTCACCGGATCATAGCCGTAGGTTGTGATCACATTGACGGATTCGCCCAGAACGATCGGGTCCGTGCCTTCCGGGTATTTTCCGCGCTGGTCCTCGCCCTGGAACCAGCCGGCGAAGTGGAACGGCATGAAGGCCAGCCCCTTGTTCACCCGCTCGGTCACCAACGCCTTCACGCGGGCTTTCGAACCCCCTTCGGCACCGGTCACCCAGACCCAGCCACCATCGACGATACCGCGCGCGGCCGCGTCTTCGGGGTTGATCTCGACGAACATGTCCTGCTTGAGTTCGGCCAGCCACGGGTTCGAGCGGGTTTCCTCTCCGCCCCCCTCATACTCGACGAGACGTCCAGAGGTGAGGATGATCGGGAACTCGTTCGAGACCCCGCGATCCACCACATCCTGCTGCACCACCTTGCCGATATTGGGCATGCGCTGCTGACGGCGGTCGTCATTGGTGGGATAGTCCGCCACCAGATCGGGCCGCGCCGTGTAGATCGGCTCGCGATGCACCGGGATCGGATCGGGCAGGTTCCACGCAACCGCTCGGGCCTTGCCGTTGCCGTAGGGCACGCAGCCATGCTTGAGCGCGACGCGCTGGATACCGCCCGAGAGGTCGAGGGACCAGCTCACGCCATCCATGGCCTCTTCATCATCGCTGCCTGCAACCTCCTGGATCACAGCCACTTCCTGCGCCGTGAGATCGCCGTCCCAGCCAAGCTGCCTGAGCAGCCCGTAGGTGAATTGCGGATAGCCGTCCTCGATCTCGGAGCCTTTGGGCCAGGACCCTTCGGCAAGAAGTGTCTCGCCGTCCCGCTCCAGCCCGAAGCGCGGACGGAACGCGCCGCCCCCTTCCATCGGGTGCAGATTGGTATTGTAGAGGATATGCGATCCGGGATGCTTGATTTCGCCCGTTCCCCAGCAGGGCCAGGGCAGACCGTAGTAATCGCCCTGCACCTCGGCCGGCGCATCGGGCTTGGCGCGCAGCGTGATCAGATCGAACTTGTCCTGATTGGCCATATGCGACTTCAAGCGCTCCGGCGTGATCCCGGTATAGCCGATCGACCATGCGCCACGATTGATCTCGCGCAGGATCGACTCCGCCGTGGGCTCCATCCCGAACTTGCCCTCGACCATATCGTAGTTCTTGAACATCTCATCGCCGAAACCAAGCCGTTCCGAGAGCCCGTAAATGACCGCGTAATCGGTGTCGGATTCGAAAATCGGCTCAACGATCTTCTCGCCCCATTGCACGGAGCGGTTGGACGCCGTGCGCGAACCGTCACATTCGAACTGCGTGCAAATGGGCAGCAGATAGGTGTTGTCGGTGCGCGAATGAAGCGCCGCGAAGGTTGTCGGATGCGGGTCCGCGACGACCAGCAGGTCCAGCGCATCCATCCCGCGCTGTGCATCCTGCATCCGGGGCACCGTGTTGCCGCCATGCCCGAAGACGATCATCGCCTTGATGTTGTCCTTCTGGTCGATGTCATCCGTGTCGATGGTGACGGCATCGAACCAGCGGGTCGAGGTGATGCCGGGAATGTTCATGTTCTGCTCGGACGTGCGCGCGTCGCGCCCGTCTTTCGCCGGAACTGCATCGAAACGGTTCACGAAGTAGTCATAGGGCATGTTCCAGACGCGCGACCAGTGCCTCCACGCCCCCTCGCCAAGCCCGTAATAGCAAGGCAGGTTACCCACATCGAGGCCGAAATCCGTCGCACCCTG
>SLDH01000317.1 GCA_007125415.1 Roseovarius sp. | reverse complement strand
TAACGGCGGGCATCAGCCCGGTGGGCACAGCCACAGCGCCCAGCATGGCAATCAACACGAGGCTCGCTGCGGAGCCGAGGCAGCCCAGCACCACCCAATGGCGCAGGCTGCCGATGCGCAGGCCGGTCGCGGCCACGCCCACAAGCAGCATGCCAAGAAACACGCCGCCATTCTGCGCCCCGCTGAGCGAGGTCGATTGCCCTGGCGTGAAGCCGAAGACAAGCCCGGCATAGGGCTCGAGGATCAACTCCTGCATGAAATAGGCGGTCATGGACAGAAATACGAAAATGGTGAAATGGCGGGTCGCCCTCTCCGACCAGATCTGGCGCATCCCTTCAATGAAGGTTGTGCTGTCACGCTGGGGCAGCGCCGTCTTGACGCCGCGCTCGACCCCCCAGATCGCCAGGATCGTAAGCCCGAAGGCACCAAGGGTTACAACCGCCACGATCCTGAGCAGCAGCGCATGGGAATAGGGCTCGAGAAAGAAGCCGACAGTGGCAGCCGTGATGGCGATACCGGCAATCATCATCAGCCATGTGATCGTGGCCGCGGCGGCGCGCCGATGCGCGGCAGTCGCGGTGGCAAGCAGCGCCAGCAGCGATGTGCCGGAAGCCCCGACACCCAGCCCGATCAGGGCATAGGACAGGATGGAGACGGCGAGCGCCAGCGCATGGCTCACCTCGAAGAGAACCACACCCACAGTCGCGCCATAGGCGCCGAGGGCAAGCGCGCCCATGCCGCCGATGATCCAGCGCGTCCGGCTGCCTCCGGCATCCGACCGGAAACCCCAGTTGGGCCGGGTGATCTGGATGCCGTAATGCAATGCGACAAGCAGGCCGGGCAGGACGGCAGGCAGGGCGAATTCGACCACCATCAGGCGGTTGAGTGTGGACGTGGTCAGCACCACGACCGAGCCGATGCACATCTGCACGAGGCCCAGCCGGACGATAGAGAGCCAGCTCAGCGTCATCCTCCTGCTCCCAGCGTGCGCAGGGCGAAGGCTGCAACCATCATGCCGCTTACATAGAAAAGCACGCCTGTGCCGTTATACCAGGGTGTCTTTTCCTTCGGATCGGCCAGCATGACGCGCATCGCCCAGAACTGTGCTGCCAGCAAGGCGCAGATGGCCAGCGCATGCCACGGACGGTCCCAGAGGAAGAGCAGCGAGATCACGGCAACCTGCGGCAGGGTCATCACCCAGCAGGCCACACGCGCCGCGCGCTCGGGGCCCAACGTGACCGGCAGGGAATTCACGCCCATCTTCCGGTCACCTTCCAGCGCCTTGAAGTCATTGAGTGTCATGATGCCGTGCGCCCCCAGCGCATAGAGCGCCGCAATCACCACGATCTGCCAGGACGGCGGGCCTGCCAGCAGCACGGCCGCGCCGGTGAACCAGGGAAGGCCCTCATAGCACAGCCCCACAAGCCCCGGCCCCCAGACACCGGACTTCTTCAGGCGCACGGGTTCGGCCGAATAGGCCCAGGCCGCAAGCACGCCAAAGACGGTCGCGCCAAAACCCCAGGGGCCAAGCAACCACCCGATCCCCAGGGCCAACCCGCTGACAAAGAGCGCGATCCACAGCCCCCAGCGCCCCGGCACCTGCCCCGAGGGGATCGGGCGGTAGGGCTCGTTTATGGCATCCACATGGCGATCACACCAGTCATTCGCGGCCTGTGACATGCCGCAGACGATGGGCCCCGCGAGGATCAGCCCCAACAGCACGAGCCACGGCGCAGACATCAGCGGCACACCCGAGGAGACAGCGCCACAGAGATAGGCCCAGATTGGTGGAAACCACGTGACCGGCTTGAACAGGGTGAGCACCGCACGGGGCGCGGGATACTTTCGCGGGGCGCTGATTTCGGCCGGGTGTAAATTTGGCGTGACACTCATAGTGTCAACTTAACTATACTGTGCGCGATTCCGAAAGTGTTTTTTCGGCCTTTTGCCGACTGAACAGCTTATTTGTCGCTGTCGTGCTTGATCAGCCCATGTTTGCGAAGCTTCACATAGAAGCTTTGGCGAGAGAGCCCCAGCATCTCGGCGGCGGCCATCCGGTTGTTGCCCGTAAGCTGGATGGCCGTTTCCATGCACATCTTTTCCACCACGTCGGATGTGGCCGAGACCAACTCCTTGAGCGACGCCGTGCCGACAAGATCCATGACATTGCGCATGGCATCTTCACTTACCACCGCGTCAGGCTCCGGCGTCTCCGCAATGGAAACCGCGCGGATGATCAAGCCAAACCCGCCATCGCCGGCCCCTGCACGCAGCGCTGCGGCGGAGATATCCACATTCGCGCGGGTGCCCACGACACTCTTGAATTGCGCACTGTAGCTGCGAAGACGCTCCTTGGTCGACGCCGACTCGAGGATGAGACGCAGGTCGATCGAGCCGCGCACCAGGAATTCGGCAAGCGACTCGTCCTTTACATCACGCAACTGCGTGGCATCTGCCATGATCAGGAATGCATCATTGGCATCGCGGATGACACCCTTGGAGTCTGTCAGGACAATCGCGTCGCTGGTCGAGGCAAAAAGGGCGGTCAGCGTATGGGCCAGATTCGGGCTGGAGAACTCCTGCCCGTCCACAGGCAACAGGCGGCAAAGCATGAAGAGCTCACCCGCCGCCCGGAAATACTCGGGAATGACATGCAGCACCCTGTCATTGCGCCGGGCGATAACCTCTACCGGCTTTGTCTCTTCCGCAGAGGCCTGAAGGTGGAGCGCCTCAGAAAATTCGCCGCGCCGGCGCCCTTCGAACACCTGAGCAAAAACATTCCCGGTCAGCACATCCGCTTTCGAGCCGAGCATCATGGCAGCAGCGCTGTTGAGGTCCCGGATGCGGCCCTGATCGGGGTCCACCATGACCAGCGCGGTCTCGGCCGCTTCCAGTGCAATACGGTAGAATGTCTCTTCCCGCCGCATGCGCTGCTGATCACGCTCGCGCGCCATCTGCTCATTGACGAGACGTTTCTGGATCTCGGCAATCGGCTCCATGTCCCGGCCCATGAGCAGGACCGAATGATCATCTGAGGGGTGGATCGTGTATTTGATCGGAAATTCCCATGCCTCGTTGTCGAGGTGATTCAACTCTATCGGGCGGACGGGTTGCGTGGGATCGGCGCGAAACTTCTCCAGCCGCTTGGCAAACTTGCTCTTGCTCTCATAGGTCAGGAACTGTGCGAAGGGTTGACCGACCCAATGGTCCAGCGACCCGAGAGATCGGCAATCGGGATTGACCGACACTGCGGAAATAAGGCCAGCGGCATCGATGAGAACAACAATATCGGACGACCGCTCGATCAGGTTGCGCACACCCTTGATCTGCGGGAACGTGCCTGCCCGCAACCAGTCGGTCTTTTCCTCTTGCCTCGACACGTTCAACTCTCCGTTGGATCGCTGCATCTCATCCGCAGACTTCACCGGGGCCCGACACTCTGGCGGTGAACGACAGATCACACAACTCGATCGCTTCGCTCACGGAACGCACCGCATGGTCCGCCCCACAGCGCGACGCCGCATCCTTCACTTTCTCAACCGCATGCCCTCCGATCACGATCGGCGGCAGGGCATGACTGTTTTCGCGCATAAAGGCAACCAGTTCAGCGGTGCGCTCCACGTTTTCCGGTGCGCCAAGCGTGATCCCCAGCATGGAAAAGCGGCTCTCATTGATAAGGGCAACCAGTTCGGTCGGGTCCAGGTAGATCGCCATCTGAACCCAAAGCCCATGCCGGCGCATATCATCGGCCGCGACGAATGCGCCAAGGGAATGCTGCTCGAAGCGCGGAATGACCATCAGAACAGAGCGACCAAGCGGAATTCCGGGGCGGGCCCAGCGTGCCATCGCCGCATCATCATTGTCACGAAAAAGCTCCTGAAGGCGGGCTGTACCAACCGTCACATCCACAAAGCTTGCCATATCATTGGCCCAAAGTTCGCCCAGATAGCGCGCCACGTCGGGAACGTAGCGCTGTTGGATCTCCTCACTGCCGACCCCGTTAGCCATGAGCGAGGACAGGACCGACTGATAGGCTGTTTCAGACTCCGACATCAGCGCCTTGGAGAGATGCGCGACCCATTCTGGACGACTGCCCGGCTGGATATTGTTTTTCTCTGACATCACTTCTTTAAGTGCTGATTGTACCAGAAACCGAATGGCTGGCCTTCTAGCCTGACGCGCTTCGGTGGCAAGTTCCTGACCTTGTCGTTCCATGAGTTCCTCCTCGGGGAACAACGGATGATGATGCGCCACTCCATCTGGATTGCAGTCATTGTTCTGGCATTCTCAGTTTGCAGGTTGCCCGTACGTTTGTCAATTTGCGTAGACACGTCTCTCGTGCACTTCTGACGGCAGAAATCCAGTAAAAAATCACCAATCGTGAATATGTCATTGAACTATATACATATATTTTTGAAAGTCCGGCTGGCAACCGCAGCCTGCCCGGGCAAATTAATTTAGACAGCGACGAATTCAAAAAGTGTAAATAGAAGTTGACACTTTTGCCCTCATGGCCCTAACATCAACTCGGGAAACAGCACAACTCCACGAGTCCGATGACGTTCGCAGCGCCAGATAGATCACCTCCGGCAGGTCTTTACACAGAGGCACAACGGGCCCGCCGTGACGCAACGGTCTGGACCCTCGTTCAGGGGATACTGGCACCGGCTCAGTTCCTCGTCTTCCTCGTGTCGCTTGTGCTGGTGATCCGCTTCCTGATGACGGGGCTGGGATATGAGGCAGCGACCATCTCGATCCTGATCAAGACAGGCTTTCTTTACCTGATCATGGTTACAGGGGCGATTTGGGAAAAAATCGTTTTTGGTCAATATCTTTTCGCACCCGCCTTCTTCTGGGAAGATGTCTTCAGCTTTGCCGTGATCGCCCTTCATACGGCTTACATCTGGGCGCTTCTCAGCGGAGCGCTGGAGCCCTCGGGCCTGATGATTCTCGCCCTTGCCGCCTATGCCGCATACGTGATCAACGCGGCGCAATTCATCCTGAAGCTCAGGGCTGCGCGATTGCAGGCCGAAAGGAGCGCCACATGACCCATCATTCCGCGCCGCCCCCGGCCATCGGGTGCCGCAACACACCGATTCTCAAGCAGCGCGGGCAGCATGAGGTCTTTTGCGGCCTTACGGGAATCATCTGGCTGCATCGCAAGATGCAGGATGCGTTCTTTCTCGTGGTGGGCTCGCGCACCTGCGCCCATCTGCTGCAAAGTGCGGCCGGTGTCATGATCTTCGCCGAACCCCGATTCGGCACGGTGATCCTCGAGGAGACCGATCTTGCCGGGCTGGCCGATGCCCAGGAAGAACTGGCGCGGGAAGTGGACCGACTGCTCGCCCGCCGCACCGACATTCGCCAGCTCTTTCTGGTCGGGTCCTGCCCGTCGGAAGTGATCAAGCTGGATCTCGCCCGCGCCGCAGAAAAACTTTCCGCCCGCCATGCACCATCGGTGCGGGTCATGTACTATTCCGGTTCGGGCATCGAGACGACATTTACCGAAGGTGAGGACGCCTGCCTTGCCGCGATGGTTCCGGAACTCCCCGAAACCGACAAGAGACAACTCCTGATGGTGGGCGCCCTGCCCGACGTCGTGGAGGATCAGGCGCTCAGCCTGCTCGAGAAGCTGGGGGTCGAAGATGTGGCCGTCCTGCCTGCACGATATGCCGATAGTGGCGTATCCGTCGGGCCGAACACCGTCTTCGCCCTCACCCAGCCGTTCCTGGGAGGCACCCATGCCGCCCTCGAACGGCGCGGGGCGCGGCACATTCCCGCGCCGTTCCCGTTCGGCGAGGAAGGCACCACTGCGTGGCTTCAGGCCGTTGCGCGGGAATTTGGTGTCGATACGGCGCGTTTCGACGCCGTTACCGCTGCGCCCCGCGCCCGTAGCATTCAGGCCATGTCGAAGGCCAAGCAAGTCCTGTCGGGCAAGAAGGTTTTCTTCTTCCCCGACAGCCAGCTCGAGATCCCACTGGCCCGTTTTCTGGTCCGCGAATGCGGGATGGAGGCGGTCGAGGTGGGGGCGCCCTTCATTCACAAAGCGCTTGTCGGACCCGATCTCGATCTGCTGCCCGAGGGGCCGGTGATCGCCGAAGGGCAGGACGTGGACAAGCAGCTTGACCGCTGCCGCGCCGTGCAACCGGATCTGACAGTCTGCGGCCTTGGCCTTGCCAACCCGCTGGAAGCCGAGGGGCTTTCGACCAAATGGGCGATCGAACTCGTCTTCACGCCCGTCCATTTCTACGAACAGGCCGGTGATCTGGCGGGGCTTTTCTCGCGCCCGCTGCGCCGCAAATCCCTTCTGCAACTGGATGCTGCCGAATGAAACTGAGTGTCTGGACATATGAAGGGCCGCCACATGTGGGTGCGATGCGCGTTGCCACCGGCATGAAGGGGCTGCACTACGTGCTCCATGCGCCGCAGGGTGACACCTATGCCGATCTGCTCTTCACCATGATCGAGCGGCGCAATCATCGCCCGCCTGTCACCTACACCACCTTCCAGGCGCGTGATCTGGGCGAGGATACCGCCAAGCTCTTCAAGAAATCCTGTCAGGAGGCTTATGACAGGTTCAAGCCCGAAGCGTTGATCGTGGGCGCGTCCTGCACCGCCGAACTGATCCAGGATGATCCCGGCGGCATGGCCGAAACCATGGGCCTGCCCTGCCCGGTGATCCCGCTGGAACTGCCGAGCTATCAGCGCAAGGAGAATTTCGGTGCGGATGAGACTTTCTTTCAGATCGTCCGCACACTGGCGCGGCCCATGGAGCGCACCGCGCATATCTCCTGCAACTTGATCGGGGCGACCGGCCTCGGCTTTCGTCATCGCGACGATATTACCGAGATCACCGCCCTGCTCGACGAGATGGGCGTGCGCGTCAATGTCTGCGCGCCCTATGGGGCCACGCCCGAGGATATCACCCGGCTGGGTGCGGCGCATTTCAACGTTCTGATGTATCCCGAGACCGGCGAGAGCGCCTGCCGCTGGATGGAGCGGGAACTGGACCAGCCCTTCACCAAGATCGTGCCGATCGGTGTGGGCGCCACCCGCGATTTCGTGCGTGAAGTGGCCGGGCTGGCCGATGTGCCCGCGACGCTGGATGAAAACCGCCTGCGTCAACCGTGGTATGCCCGCAGCGTCGACAGCACCTATTTCACCGACAAGCGCGTGTTCATCTTCGGCGATGGCACCCATGTGGCCGCCGCCGCGCGCATCGCGCGTGACGAGATGGGTTTCGAGGTGGTTGGCCTTGGCTGCTACAACCGGGAGATGGCCCGCCCGATCCGAGCACTGGCCAAGGAATATGGCGTCGAGGCGCTGATCACCGATGATTACCTGGATGTGGAAGCCCGGATCTCGGAGCTTGCGCCCGAGATGATCCTCGGCACCCAGATGGAGCGTCATATCGGCAAGCGCCTTGGCATTCCCTGCGCTGTGATCTCGGCGCCCGTTCATGTTCAGGATTTCCCGGCGCGCTACTCGCCGCAGATGGGCCTGGAAGGTGCGAACGTGATCTTCGATACCTGGGTGCACCCGCTGGTCATGGGGCTGGAAGAGCATCTTCTGCACATGTTCCGCGAGGATTTCGAGTTCCACGATGATGCCGGTGCAAGCCATCACGGCCATGCCGCCAAGGCGCGGCCCGTTGAGCCGGCAGAAGAGCCCGCAGAGCCCGTCATGGCCGAGGTTACCGCAGCACCGGCCGATCAGGGTGCCGAGATCATCTGGCTGTCTGACGCAGAAAAGGAACTCAGGAAGATACCCTTCTTCGTGCGCGGAAAAGCACGCCGCAATACCGAAACATTCGCCGCCGAACGCGGCTTGCGCGAGATCGACATCGACACCCTTTACGACGCGAAAGCCCATTATGCGCGATAACCTGACGATACCCCAAGGCGCACCGACCTACCGGATCGTGATCCTGACACTGGACAGCCATGCCGCTGGCCCGTGTGACCGGGCGTCCGAGCGGCTTGCCGAAGACTTTCCGGGCCTTGATGTGTCCGTCCATGCCGCGGCCGAATGGGGCGAAAGCCCCGAAGCGCTTGCTGCCGCGAAGGAAGCGATTGCCACGGGCGACATCATCATCGGCAACCTGCTCTTTCTGGAAGAGCATATCAACGCCATCCTCCCCGATCTCGAGGCGCGCCGCCCCCATTGCGATGCCATGGCCGGCGTGATTGCCGATGCGCAGATCGTCCGGCTGACGCGGATGGGTTCGCTCGACATGAGCAAGCCGCAGTCGGGCACCATGAAGCTTCTGAAAAAGCTGCGCGGCTCGGACAAGCCCTCGACCGAATCCGGGGCCAAGAAGATGAAGATGCTGCGCCGCCTGCCGCGCATCCTCAGGCTGATCCCGGGCAAGGCGCAGGATCTGCGCGCCTGGTTCCTGATCATGCAATACTGGCTTGGTGCCTCCGATGACAATATCGAGGCAATGGTCCGCTTCCTGCTGTCGCGCTATTCGCATGTGCAGGATTGGCGCGGTGCCGAAGCACCCGCGCCGCTGGAATACCCGGAAACGGGCGTCTACCATCCCGACATGCCGGGCCGTATCGGAACCGATGCAGACGCGCTGCCGCAGCCCGAGAATGCGCAGGGCACCGTGGGCCTGCTCATGATGCGCTCCTATGTGCTCTCATCGGATACGGCCCATTACGATGCGGTCATCCGCGCGCTGCAGGAGAGCGGTTTGCGGGTCATCCCGGCCTTCGCCTCCGGCCTCGATGGCCGTCCTGCGATCGACGCTTTTTTCCATGATGGAAGCGGTGTCAAGATCGATGCATTGCTCTCGCTCACCGGCTTTTCACTGGTGGGAGGGCCCGCCTACAACGATACCGAAGCTGCCGTCGAGATACTGACGAAACTCGATATTCCCTATATCGCGGCGCACCCGCTGGAGTTTCAGACGCTTGCCCAATGGGGCGGATCGGGCCAGGGGCTGGGGCCGATCGAGACAACGATGCTCATCGCCCTGCCCGAGCTTGATGGCGCAACCACACCCACCGTCTTTGCCGGGCGGCATGGTGAAGACGTCTGCCACGGCTGCGACCGTGATTGCGGCGGCTGCGCGATCACCAAGGAAATGGCGCCCTGCCCCGAGCGGGTGGAAACCCTTGCCGGACGGGTGATGCGCCTTGTCAACCTGCGCCGAGGCACCGTAGCGGAGCGCAAGGTCGGCATCGTGCTCTTCGGCTTTCCACCCAATGCGGGCGCTGCCGGCACGGCGGCCTATCTCGATGTTTTCAACTCGCTGCACAACACGCTCCATGCCATGGCCGCGCGCGGCTACGACCTGACACCGCCCGAAACGGTGGAAGAGTTGCGCCAGATGGTGCTCGAAGGATCGGCCGCACAATACGGTCAGGAGGCCAATGTCGCCGCCCATGTGGGCGCCGATCAGATCGTGGAGCAGACCCCCTGGCTCAGCGAGATCGAGGCGCAATGGGGCCCCGCCCCTGGCAAAATTCAATCCGACGGGCGTGGGGTTTTCATCCTTGGCGCGCAGTTCGGCAAGGTATTTGTCGGGCTGCAACCCACCTTCGGATATGAGGGCGACCCGATGCGCCTGCTCTTCGAGCGCGGCTTTGCCCCCACGCACGCCTTCACGCAGTTCTATCTGTGGCTGAAAAACAGCTTCCGGGCCGATGTACTGCTGCATTTCGGCATGCATGGCGCGCTGGAATTCATGCCCGGCAAGCAGGCCGGCCCCGGCGCACGCGATTGGCCCGACCGGCTGATCGGCGACATGCCGAATGTCTATCTCTATGCCTCCAACAACCCGTCAGAGGCGACATTGGCCAAGCGCCGCTCCAATGCCGTCACCATCTCGCATCTGACCCCGCCGCTTGCGGCGTCGGGCCTCTATCGCGGGTTGCTGGAGTTGAAGGACAGCCTGACCCGCTGGCGCGCCCTTTCGCCTGATGCTGCCGAGCGTGAGGAGCTTGAAGCGCTCATCGCCGAACAGGCTGAAGCCGTCGATATGGATGGCCGCGACGTGAGCGCGCTCTGGCTGAAACTGCTGGAGACGGAAGACGCACTCATCCCCGACGGGCTGCATGTGCTGGGCCGCAACATGAGCGACGACGCCCGCGCCGATTACATCGCGCTGATGGAAGATGCCGACGCGCCCACCCGCGCGCGCATCGACAGCCTTCTGCAGCAGGATCACGAGATCCCCGCGCTGCTTCATGCGCTCGATGGGCGCTATACCCGCCCCGTGCCGGGGGGTGACCTGATCCGCTCGCCCGAAATCCTGCCCACAGGGCGCAACATCCACGCGTTCGATCCGTTCCGCATGCCCACGGCCTTTGCCTGCCAGGAGGGTGCGAAACAGGCACAGGTGCTTCTGGACACGCATGCCAGCACCCCGCGTTCCGTCGCGCTGGTGCTCTGGGGCTCGGACAACATCAAGACAGATGGCAGCCCCATCGCGCAGGCGCTGGCGCTGATCGGTGCCAGACCGCGCTTTGACAGCTTCGGGCGTCTTTCGGGGGCAGACCTCATTCCGCTTGCAGAGCTGGGCCGGCCGCGCATCGATGTGGTGATGACCCTCTCGGGCATCTTCCGCGACCTGCTGCCCTTGCAGACCCGCATGCTGGCCGAGGCCGCCCTGAAGGCCGCCACCGTCGATGAGCCGGTCGAGCAGAACTTCATCCGCGCCCACGCGCTGGATTATGCCGCCAAGACCGGCTGTGACATGCAGACCGCCGCCTTGCGCGTCTTCTCGAATGCCGAGGGCACCTATGGCTCCAACGTGAACCAGCTTGTCGACAGTTCCGCCTTCGGCGACGAGGACGAGTTGGCCGATGCCTATCAGGCGCGCAAGAGCTTTGCCTACGGCACGGATGGCAAGGCCGCGCAGAACCCGGGTCTGCTGCAGGATGCACTCGCCCATGTGGATCTCGCCTATCAGAACCTGGAATCGATAGAACTGGGTGTCACATCGGTCGATCACTATTTCGACACGCTGGGCGGCATCTCGCGGGCGGTAAAGCGCGCGCGCGGCGGGCAGGAAGCGGCCGTTTACATCTCCGACACCACGCGCGGCGCGGGCAAGGTCCGGACCCTGCGCGATCAGGTGGCGCTGGAGACACGCTCGCGCTCGCTCAATCCGAAATATCACGAGGCATTGCTCAGGCACGGGGCCGAAGGGGTCCGCCAGATCGAAAGCCAGGTGACCAACACCATGGGCTGGTCGGCCACGACAGGTCAGGTGGATCCTTGGGTCTATCAGCGCATTTCCGAGACCTTCGTGCTCGACGAAGCGATGCGCGAACGCCTCTCGAAGCTCAATCCCGCTGCCTCCTCGCGGATGGCGAACCGGCTGATCGAAGCACATGAGCGGGATTACTGGCAACCGGATGAAACCACACTCAACGCGCTGCGCGATGCTGCGGATGCGTTGGAAGATCGGCTTGAGGGGGTCGCCGCCGAATGACCCGCACACAGACCAAAGGGAGGGCCGCAACATGAGCCCACGTGACGAAATACCAGTGCTCAAAGGCCAGGATGGCGAAGGCTCCGTCCAGGTTCATCAGGACGCATCCGCCAAGATCGAGGGGGCCAAGGTCTTTTCGGTCTATGGCAAGGGCGGGATCGGCAAATCCACCACCTCGTCCAATCTCTCCGCGGCCTTTGCCCAGATGGGCAAACGTGTCCTGCAGATCGGCTGTGATCCGAAACATGACAGCACCTTCACTCTCACGGGTCGCCTGCAACCCACGGTGATCGACATTCTCAAGGAGGTCGATTTCCACCCCGAGGAACTGCGCCCCGAAGATTTCGTGGCCGAAGGCTGGGGCGGTGTCCAATGTGTGGAGGCCGGTGGCCCCCCTGCAGGCACCGGCTGCGGCGGGTATGTCGTGGGCCAGACGGTGAAGCTGCTCAAGCAGCACCACCTGCTGGAAAATACCGATGTGGTGATCTTCGACGTGCTGGGCGATGTGGTCTGCGGCGGCTTTGCAGCGCCCTTGCAGCATGCCGACCGCGCGCTCATCGTCACCGCCAATGATTTTGACAGCATCTACGCGATGAACCGCATCATCGCCGCCGTGCAGGCCAAATCGGCCAACTACAAGGTGCGGCTGGCGGGCTGCGTTGCCAATCGTTCCAGAGAAACCAACGAGGTGGACCGCTATTGCGATGTCGTCGGGTTCAACCGCATCGGGCACATGCCCGACGTGGACGCGATCCGCCGTTCGAGGCTGAAGAAGAAGACGCTCTTCGAGATGGAGGATGACGAAGACATCGTTCAGTGCCGCGCGGAATATCTGCGACTGGCCGGCATCCTGTGGAACGGCACCGATCCGCTGGCCCCCGCACCGATGGAAGACCGCGATATCTTCGAACTTCTCGGGTTTGATTGATGAGCTATGAGCGTACTCTGAACCGGGTCGAGACCTATTTCGACAAGACAGCCACCCGCACCTGGGAACGGCTGACCAGCGACGCACCTGTCTCGCGGATACGCGAGACGGTGCGCCGGGGCAGGGACGCCATGCGCACCGAAATCCTCTCACGCCTGCCCGAAGACCTGTGCGGCGCGCGCGTGCTCGATGCGGGCTGCGGTGCGGGGCAGATGACGCATGAGCTGGCGTTGCGCGGTGCCGATGTAACGGCCGTCGATATCTCACCGTCACTGGTGGAGATCGCCGCTCGCCGTCTGCCCATTGATCTGCAGGGCAGGGTCAGTTTCACCGCAGGCGACATGCTCGACCCGACGCTGGGGCAGTATGATTACGTTGTCGCGATGGACAGCCTCATCTACTACACCCGCCCGGTGCTGGCCGAAGCGCTGGCCGGGCTTGGTGCCCGCACGCGCGAGCGTATCGTCTTTACCGTCGCACCGCGCACGCCGCTCCTGATGGCGATGTGGCATGCGGGCAAGATGTTTCCCCGCTCCGACCGCTCGCCGATCATGGTGCCTCAGGCCCCTGATGCCCTCGCGCGCGAACTGGCGCGCTGCACCACCGCGAGCACGCTCGTGCCGCTCAAGCGGACCACCTCCGGTTTCTACATTTCCCAGGCACTGGAACTCGTTTCATGATCTTCTTCCGGCCTCATCACCTGCACCAGCTGACCACGCGCTACCTGCCCTTCGCGGATGCGGCGAGTGCCGGGCTGCCGATGGGGCAGTTGTTGCGCCTGTCGCTGTTCCAGGTTTCTGTCGGCATGGCGACGGTGATGCTGCTGGGCACGCTGAACCGGGTGATGATCGTCGAACTATCGGTCCCCGCCACCATCGTGGCGGTGATGATCGCACTGCCCGTGCTGATCGCGCCGTTCCGGGCGCTGCTGGGCTTTCGCTCGGACACCTACCGCTCCGCCATCGGGTGGAAACGAATCCCCTATCTCTGGTTCGGCTCGCTCTGGCAGATGGGGGGGCTTGCGGTCATGCCCTTTGCGCTGCTGGTGCTATCAGGTGAACAGACGGTTGGGCCGTCGTGGGCAGGCGAAGTTCTTGCGGCCATCGCCTTTCTGATGACGGGCTTCGGCATTCACATGACCCAGACCGCCGGGCTCGCGCTGGCCACGGACCGTGCCGATCCGCATGCGCGCCCCCGTGTGGTGGCGCTGCTTTACGTGATGTTCCTGCTGGGCATGGCAGTTTCCTCGCTGGTGATCGGCTGGCTTCTGATCGATTTCGACTCGATTCGCCTGATCAAGGTTGTGCAGGGCGCGGCTGTCGTGGGCATCGTGCTCAATCTCATCGCGCTCTGGAAGCAGGAAAACGTGCGCCCCATGAGCCGCGAGGAGCGCAGCGCGCCGCGCCCGCGTTTCAGCGAGGCATGGGCCAACCTCATGCAGGCCGGGCAGGTCGCAAGGCTGCTCGTGGTGGCTTTCGTGGGCACCATGGCCTTCAACATGCAGGATGTGCTGCTCGAGCCCTATGGCGGCGAAATCCTCGGCCTGTCGGTTTCGTCCACCACGCTTCTCACAGCGGTCTGGGCAATTGGCGCTCTTCTGGGCTTTGGCGTGGCAGGCAAGAAGCTCGCCGATGGCATCAGCCCGTTCACGCTCGCGGCCTTCGGCGTGCTCGTGGGCATTTTGGCCTTCTCGACGGTGATCTTCGCGGCCCCGCTCGACTCGGCACCGCTTTTCTTCACCGGAGCCTTCCTGATCGGGCTGGGCAACGGGCTCTTTGCCGTCTCGACCCTGATCGCCGCGATGAACCTGCCGGTGCAGAAGCTGGCCGGTCACGGGCTGGCGCTGGGCGCCTGGGGCGCCGCGCAGGCCACCGGCGCTGGGCTGGCCATCGCCCTGGGCGGTATCCTGCGCGATGTGGTCGATGCAATCGCCATGTCGGGAGCCTGGGGTGAGGGCCTTGCCACACCGGCAACCGGCTATTCCTTCGTCTACCACCTCGAGATCGGACTGCTCTTTGTCACCCTTGCCGCCCTCGGCCCGCTTGTGAGCCGCAGACGCGCCCGGAAACGCAACGAAACCCAGGAAAGGGCACGCATCGGGCTTGCCGAATTCCCAACCTGACCTTCCGCCTATCGAAAGGATAGAAAAATGGAAAATGCATTCTTCGCAAATTTTGATCTGGCCAGTTTGTCCATCTGGCTGTTCTACATCTTCTTCGCTGGCCTGATCTTCTACATTCAGCGTGAGAACATGCGCGAGGGCTATCCTCTGGAAGATGATGACGGCAACGTCTCGGCCAACCAGGGGCTTTTCCCCGTGCCCAGCGACAAGACGTTCAAGCTGCCGCATGGGCGGGGTGAACTGACCGTGCCGTCAGGCCAGACACCGGAGCGCGAGAACATTCCCATGGAAAAGACCGCCGCCGGCAATGGCTTCCCGTTCGAGCCGACGGGCGATCCGATGATGGATGGTGTCGGCCCCGCATCCTGGGCCCCGCGCCGCGATGTGCCGGAACTGGATGGGCATGGGCATCCGAAGATCATTCCGATGTCCTCCAAGGACGTGTTCAACGTGGCCGCTGGCCGTGATCCGCGTGGCCTGCCGCTGATGGCGGGTGACAAGAAGGTTGTCGGCAAGATCGTCGATATGTGGCTCGACGAGCCGGAGCAACTTGTCCGGTATCTCGAGGTCGAGCTTGATGCAGATCATGGCGGGGGGCGCCGCCTTGTTCCGCTCACCATGGCACGGATCTGGAAAGATCACGTCAAGGTGCGGTCGCTCTACAGCCACAACTTTGCTGGCGTGCCGCAACATGCGTCGCCGACCCAGGTGACTCTGCTCGAAGAGGACAAGATCTGCGGATACTACGCAGGCGGAACCCTCTACGCGACAGAAGCGCGCCAGGAGCCCGTTCTGGGCTGAGCCGTACAAGGGAGAGGAAGCCGCCATGAGCCATGATGATTTCGCAGTCGAACCCGTGAAGGGCCTGCCGGAACGGCCGCCGGAGGGAGAACATATCCTCTGGCAGGGCAGACCGAACTGGTGGGCACTGGCGAAGGAATCACTCAATATCTACTGGGTAGCGGCATATTTCGTTGGCCTGTTCGCGTGGCGCTTCATCACGCTGAGCGACCAGACGAGCCTTGCCACGGCTTTCTCGGCCTCCTTCCCCTTCATCATTCTTGGTGCCATCGCCTGTGCGTTGTTGATCGTGATGGCCTATGTGCAGGCTCGCGCCGCCGTTTACACGATCACCAACCGCCGCGTGGCAATGCGCATCGGGGCAGCATTGACAGTCACCCTCAACCTGCCCTTCACCCAGATCGCCAACGCCAATCTTGATCTGCGTAAATCGGGCACCGGCACGATCGCTCTTGATCTGCTGGGCGATACGCGCCTGAGCTATATCGTCTGCTGGCCACATGTTCGTCCATGGGTCATGCGCCGCACGCAGCCGGCCCTTCGTTGCATTCCCGAAGCGGCCAAGGTGGCACAGATCATCAGCGAAGCCGCTGAGGCCCGTGTCAGCACGCCGGTGATCGAGCGGGCCAGCCCGGCCTCTGCCGTAGCCGCCGAGTAGGACGAGGACATCATGACCCAGATGGATACCCACCAGCCCCAAACCCGCTTCAAGACGAATGACCGCGATACGATCCCGCGCTTTCTTGTCCGGGCCATGTTCGTGCTGGTCATGACGGTGCTTGCACTGGTCACCTATGCGCGGCTCACGGACATGCCGCTCTCGGCCACGCCACCGGTAAGTGATGTGCTTATCGAGCGCTCTGTCTTGCTGCATGGCGAGATTTCAGGAGCCGCCACGGTCACGGAGCCCGATGGCAGCGTGATCCTGGACCTGGGCCCTGACGATGGTGGCTTTGTGTCGGGTGTCTATCGTGTCATTGTGCATGAGCGGGCCAAGAATCGTGTCGCGCTTGATACGCCCGTCACACTGCGGCGGCAGGAGAATGGGCGCGTATCAATTCACGACCCGTCAACGGGGTGGAGTGCCGACCTGATGGGGTTCGGCATCGACAATGCAAGGGTCTTTGCAAGGCTCCTGCAGTAACAGCAGAGAGGAGGCCAATAATGGGATGGCTTACCAAGGATATCGAACACGCGCCGTGTACGGTAGAAATCAGTCACAAATTCGAAAGCCTGCACGCGCATGTGCGCTTCAACAACGGCGCTGTCATCTATCCGGGTGACGAGGTGAAGGTGAAAGGGCCCGAGATCATGGCGCCCTTCGGAGAAATCGTCATCGAAGATCGCGATGCGATCATTTTCCGGGCCTCCAAGCTCGAGCGGCTCTGGACACGATTGACCGGTGATCTCGAAGTGATGGAGCTTTGCGAGTTCTCCTTTTCCGAAGAGGTGACACTATGAACATGCAGACCAAACACACCGCCGACGCGACCACCGTCGAAGAAGGCCTTGCGATCGCCGAGGCGCAGGATGCCCAGTATAATGACGAGATGGCCACGGAAACAGCCATGGCCAACACGCTGCTCACGCCGCGCTTCTACACCACGGATTTCGATGAACTCGATGCCATCGATGTCACGCCCGTGCGCGAGGAATGGGACAAACTGATCGCCCAGATGGAAAGCGACCCGAACAAGGGCCATTTCAAGAAGAACGAGGACTGGGACCATGTCGATTGGGACAATATGGAGCCCGCGCTCAAGAAGGAATTCATCGACTTCCTGATCTCCTCCTGCACCGCCGAGTTTTCAGGCTGCGTTCTCTACAAGGAAATGAAGCGCCGGGGCAACAACAAGGACATCACTCAGCTCTTCCAACTGATGGCGCGCGATGAGGCACGCCATGCGGGTTTCATCAATGATGCCCTGCGCGAGGCTGGCCTTCGGGTTAATCTCGGCTTCCTGACCCAAAAGAAGAAATACACCTATTTCCGGCCGAAGTTCATCTACTACGCCACCTATCTGAGCGAGAAGATCGGCTATGCGCGCTATATCACCATCTTCCGGCATCTGGAGGCGCACCCCGAGCACCGATTCCATCCGATCTTCAAGTGGTTCCAGGAATGGTGCAATGACGAGTTCAGCCATGGCGAGGCCTTCGCGCTTCTGATGAAGACCGATCCGAAGCTCACCTCGGGCCGCAATGTCTGGTGGATCAAGTTCTTCCTCACGGCGGTCTATTCCACCATGTATGTCCGCGACCATCAGCGCCCGGCCTTTCACGAGGCGCTCGGCGTGGATCCCGACTGGTATGCGCACGAGGTTTTCACCAAGACCTCGGAGCTTTCCAAGCAGATCTTCCCGATCACTGTCGATATCGACCACCCCAAATGGCAGGCGAACCTCGAGAAGATGCAGAAGGCGAATGCCGATCTGGCCTTGGCCAAGCAGCAGACCGGGCCCATGGCCTTCCTCAAGCGGATGGGGGCCAGCGCCCGCGCGGCCACGGCTTTTGCCAGCCTCTATTTCATCCCGGCCAAACAGCACAAGGTGCCCGCCGTGACGCGCATGGAGCCCGTGTACTGATGCCCTCGCCCTGGATCGCTGCCCTTCTGGCACTTTTTGTCTGGTGGTTCTCCACCGGGGCGATCCTCTGGGCCGTGCGCAGGGCCGATAATGCCGGCCCGCGCGCGCGGCTCGTGCTGACAGGGTTGACGCTGCCGCTTCTGGCGATCGGCATCTGGGGCTTCATGGTCACCCTCAACAGCACCGGGATGGTGGCCGTCTATGGTGCTTTCCTCTCCGCTCTGGCCATATGGGGCTGGATCGAAACTGCATTTCTGACGGGCGTGGTCACCGGTCCAAATTCGCATGATTGTCCGCAGGACACACCCGAGTTCGAGCGGTTCATCCGCGCCTGGGGCACCATCGCCTATCACGAAATGCTGCTGGTCGGCGTGCTTGCGGCCATGTGGATCTACGGGCACGAGGCCGCCAATACCTTCGGCCTCTGGACCTTTACCGTCCTCTTCTTCGCGCGGGTGTCGGCCAAACTGAACCTCTATTTCGGCGTGCCGCGCATCAATACCGAGTTTCTGCCCGAAGCGCTTGGCCATCTGGCCAGCCATTTCCGAATCCAGCGTCTCAACTGGTTCTTTCCCATTTCGATCACGGTGCTGACCTTTGCAACAGCCTGCTGGCTGGAGCGGCTGATCGGCGCAGAGACCGCAGGAGACATCACAGGCTATGCCCTGCTGACCGCAATCACCGCACTGGCGCTGCTGGAACACTGGCTCATGGTGTTGCCGCTGCCCGATGCAAAACTCTGGCGCTGGATGCTGCCCGCGCCCAAAACTTCAACTGCCAAGACGACAAGACCGGAGGGACCCCATGGATTTTGACAAGATGTTCAGCACACAGCTGAACCAGCTGAAGGATGAGGGGAACTACCGCATCTTCGCCGAACTAGAGCGCCAGTTCGGTGCTTTTCCAAAGGCGCGCAGCCTTGATGATGATGCACCCGATGAGGTGACTGTCTGGTGCTCGAACGATTACCTCGGCATGGGCCAGCACCCCAAAGTGCGCGATGCCATGATCGAAACCGTCCGAAGCTGCGGCACCGGCGCAGGCGGGACGCGCAACATCTCGGGCACCGCCTCGCATCACGTGGCGCTCGAGCGCGAGTTGGCTGACCTGCATGGCAAGGAGAGCGCGTTGCTCTTCACCTCGGGCTATGTCTCGAACTGGGCCGCGCTGAGCACTCTGGGCAGCCGCCTGCCCGACGCGGTGATCCTGTCGGATGCGCTCAACCATGCCTCGATGATCGAAGGCATCCGCCATGCGCGGTGCCACAAGGTGATCTGGAAGCATAACGACCCCGAAGATCTCGACCGCAAGCTCGCGGCCCTGCCCGCGAACGCCCCCAAGATCGTTGCCTTCGAGAGTGTCTATTCCATGGATGGCGATATCTGCCCGATGGAAGAGATCGTCGAGGTGGCCGAAAAGCACGGTGCCATGACCTATCTCGATGAGGTGCATGCTGTGGGCCTATATGGCGCGCGCGGCGGCGGTGTGAGCGAAGAGCGTGGCCTTGCCGACCGGATCACCCTGATCGAAGGCACCCTGGGCAAGGCATTCGGCTGCATGGGCGGATATATCACCGGCTCTGACGCGCTGTGCGATTTCATCCGCTCCTTTGCCAGTGGCTTCATATTCACCACCGCGATCCCACCGGCTGTCGCCGCCGCGGCGGCGGCCTCGATCCGCCATCTGAAGGAAAGCAATGTGGAGCGCGAGGCACAGCGCGCCCAGGTGGCACGGCTGCGCAGCCTGCTCGATGCCCGCGGCATCCCGCATCTGCACAACCCCAGCCATATCATTCCGGTCATGATCAAGGATCCGGTGAAGTGCCGGATGCTGGCCGATATCCTGATGCGCGACTATGGCATCTATGTGCAGCCCATCAACTACCCGACTGTCCCCAAGGGCACCGAGCGCCTGCGCTTCACGCCCGGCCCGCTCCATACGGATGCGGATATTGACCACCTTGTGAACGCGCTGACTGTGCTCTGGAAGCAATGCGCGCTGGCCCACGCCGTGGCCTGATCCGCAAGGTCGGCACAGATTGAAAGCCGCCCCGGGCCCGGGGTGGCTTTCTTCGTTTCAGCCGTTGCTGCAGGGTTCGGCGAGAAGCGGAGGCGCTTTATGCAACGGCCTTCTAAAGCAAATAGCGCCGAATGGGAGTTAGCCCGCCGGGGGCGTTTGCGGCCTGCGCCCGTCCGGACGGCCGCACGCCCTGTCATCGGGACGCGTTGAACCCGATCAGATGCAACACGCTCTGGAATGGGGCAGGATCAGCCAGAGACAACCTGCCAAAAAGGATCAGATTGCCTTGAGCGGCACCACTTGCGCAGACCTTCCGATCGCTCCGCGGGCGGTGTCGGCGATGTCGGCGGCCGTAAGACCTGCATCTGCATACATCTGCGCCGGGCTCGCCTGATCGATGAAGCGGTCGGGCAGGCACATGTTGCGGATCGCCAGACCGCGGTCAAACGCACCATTGCGGGCAAGGCAATGCATCACAAGCGACCCGAAGCCTCCTTCCGCGCCCTGCTCCACGGTGATCAGCGCGCGGTGGCTGCGCACAAGCCGCAACACCAGATCCGTGTCGAGCGGCTTGGCGAAACGCGCATCCGCAAGGGTGACATGAATGCCCTCCTCGGCCAGCATCGCGGCCGCGCGGCGGCATTCGCCCAGATGCGCCCCGAAGGAAAGAATGGCCACATCCTCGCCCTCCTGCACGATCCGGCCCTTGCCGATGTCGAGCACCTCGCCCCGCTCGGGCAACGCCACGCCTTCCCCCGCACCCCTGGGATAGCGAAAGGAAATAGGGCCAGTGTCATGCGCAGCCGCCGTGGCGACCATATGCACAAGCTCTGCTTCATCGGCAGCCGCCATCACCGTAAAGCCCGGCAGATTGCCCAGATAGCCAATGTCGAAGCTGCCCGCATGGGTGGCGCCATCGGCCCCCACAAGCCCCGCACGGTCAATGGCAAAGCGCACTGGCAGGCCCTGCAGGGCCACATCATGCACCACCTGGTCATAGCCGCGTTGCAGGAAGGTGGAATAAATCGCGGCGAAGGGCTTCAGCCCGCTTGCGGCCATCCCGGCGGCGAAAGTCACACCGTGTTGCTCGGCGATGCCCACATCGAAGACACGTGCGGGAAAGCGCTTGGCCATGATGTCGACGCCGGTGCCCCCGGGCATCGCAGCGGTCACGGCCACGATATCAGGGTCGCGCGCGGCTTCCTCGGTCAGCGCCGTGCCGAAGACACTGGTGTAGCTGGGCGCGCTCGCGGCCTTCTTGGCCTGTGCACCTGTCTCCACGTCGAAGCTTGCCACACCGTGATATTTGTCCGCGCTTGTTTCAGCCGGAGCATAGCCCTTGCCCTTGACGGTGCAGCAATGGATCAGCACGGGGCCGGTGGCCCGCGCACGCGCGGCCCGCAGAACCGGAAGAAGCTGGCTCATGTCATGCCCGTCAATGGGGCCCACATATTCAAAGCCAAGCTCTTCGAAGAGCGTGCCTGACCCTGTGAGCCCGGTCACCAGCTGGCGTGCGCGCTTGGCGCTTTCGCGCATGGGGGCGGGCATCGCCGCCTCGAACCCTTCGGCCAGCGATTTCATCCGCGCCAGCGGCTCGTTTGCATAAAGCCCGCTGAGATAGGAGGACATGGCACCCACCGGGGGCGCGATGCTCATCTCGTTGTCATTGAGGATCACGAAAAGGCGGCGGCCTTCGGACCCGGCATTGTTCAGCGCCTCGTAAGCCATGCCGGCGCTGATCGAGCCGTCGCCGATGACGGCAATCGCGTCACCTGTCGCCTGGCCCATGTCGCGGCCAACGGTGAACCCCAGAGCGGCGGAGATTGAGGTCGAGCTATGCGCCGCGCCAAAGGGATCGAAATGGGATTCCGAGCGTTTCGTGAAGCCCGAAAGCCCGTCTTTCTGGCGCAGGGTACGAATGCGGTCACGTCGCCCGGTGAGAATCTTGTGAGGGTAACACTGGTGGCCAACATCCCAGATCAGCTTGTCCATGGGGGTGTTGAACACCGCGTGGATGGCCACGCTCAGTTCCACGACACCAAGGCCAGAGCCCAGATGGCCACCTGTCTCGGATACGGCCGAGATCACCTCGGCCCGCAGTTCACCGGCCAGTTTCGTCAACTCGGTATCGGTCAGCTCTCTGAGATCGGCAGGCCCTGCAACACGATCGAGCAGCGGCGTTTTCGGACGTTCCATTTGCATCTCATCCCCTCCTGATGGTGCAAGCGTCGCCCTCGTGTCCCTTGTCGAAGCGCAGACGGCGCTAGTCTTGTCTCTTTAGGTCAACACGGGCCGGTGCTGATGCACCGGCCCGTGAAATTGTTCAGTTGCCCATGAAGGCGCTGTAATCCGGCGTACCCGTGGTGGC
>SLDH01000269.1 GCA_007125415.1 Roseovarius sp. | reverse complement strand
CTCTTCGTGCAGATCAATACCGGCGAGGAAGATCAGAAGGCAGGTGTGCTGCCGGCAGAGGCGGATGCGTTCATCGGCGAGTGTCGCGAGCTCGATCTGCCGGTGCGGGGGTTGATGTGCATCCCGCCAGTGGATGAAGAGCCAAGCCTGCATTTCGCGCTGCTGGCAAAGATTGCCGAACGTAACGGGCTTGCCAAGCTCTCGATGGGCATGAGCGGCGATTTCGAGCGCGCCATCGCGCAGGGCGCCACCCATATCCGCGTGGGCTCGGCCATCTTCGGGGCGCGCGACGCTGGGGCCTAGCAGGCTGCCGAGAAATGAACAGGGGCTGCAATATCGAGGAAAACTGCCCCCCCCGGGCAGTTTTCTGATCCTCCTTACCGCCGCCCGGGCTGGTCGCCCGCCCGGGCGAAGCCACGGGGCCAGCTTGGCGGGGATCAGGTTTTCGGCTCAACGCGCCTGGAGGGGGCGGGCATTTTTCAGCAACCCGCTAGTGTTCGGCACCTGACGCAAGAAGCCCTCTGGCGGCGTCGAGCCCTTTGCGGACGGTCCGAGGGTAGTGCCCGACCGCCGGGTGGGCGCACCAACAGAAGTTCCAGGCGCTTCATGGGGCCATACGCTGATGGAAAACCGGAATGGACTTATCGTGCAGGCAGAACTGACCCATGCAGATGGGCATGGCGAGCGGAAGGCGGCGCTTGAGATGATCAATCGGCATTCCCCGGGCTCGACCCGACACCTGACGCTTGGGGCAGATAAGGGATAGGACAGCGCCGACTTCGTCGCCAAACTCAGACAGATGGTCGTGACCCCGCATGTCGCGCAGAAGGCCCGACATTCCGCCATTGACGGGCGGACCACTCAGCATCCCGGATACGCCTTGTCCCAAAGGTGCCGGAGGAAGATCGAGGAACCCTTCGGCTGGGCCAAGACCGTGGGCGGCATGGCTCAGACCGTTCACCGCGGTCTCGACAGGGTCCGCGCGCAGTTCACGATGACCATGGCGGCCTGCAACCTCGCAAGGCTGCCGAAACTCCTGGCAGCGTGATGAAACAAGGCAACCCAGACCCGGCGTCCGCCGTCGAGGGCGCAAAAGACCGCCTTCAAATCGTGGCGGCAGGAACAACGTCCTTCAAGCCTGACTTCTTCAGCAGCCTGTTAGCAGAAAACGACGGCGTGCCATGACAAAATCGGCCTTGCGGTCCTCCGCGGCGTCCTGCGGCCGGAGTTTCTCCGGAAGAGACGTCTGTTGTCCGAAACTGCCCCGCAAGATATGTCTCGGGCTGTCATCGAACCGCAGGGGACAAAGAAGCGAGGCGATTGCGCATGAACCTCAATGTCAGTGATACCCGTACCGGAAACCAGCTTATGCTGCTATTCTGTGTGTCATGGCTTTTGTTGTATTTTGCTGATCTGTTCGGCTTTGCCTGGCTGTTCATCTCCCTTGGCCTGATGACTGCCATCGTCCATCAGGTGGATCGAATGGTGATCGCGGGTAGAAATGCGGAGATCGAGGATGACGTGCCAGGCGTGTTGCGCAAGGGCGTCACTTTTCTCTTCGGCTTTTGTCTGCTCCTCGCGGCGGGCGAATTTCTTCTGGCAATGCTTGGGCGCTGACGCTTTCTTCTGCTGGCGAAGGATCGCTACGAGGAGTGGCGGGATTGTACATTCCCGGCCGCGTCGCGCGACGTTTGACCTTCGATCCATCGGCCAAAGCGGGACCGAGCACGCCGTCAGAGCGTGACCAGCTGGCCATGCGGGGTGCGCAGAGGGGCGCGCCCGACCCTGGGGGGCGCATCCCCGCGCCGGGGCTTCAGTGCTTTATGGTCGCCAGATACTTCCGAAGGTTGAGCTTTTTGAAACCTCGCTATGCGCCCTCCCGGGGGGAGGGTCGGGCGCGGCCCGGGCTGGTCGCCCGGGCCATGGCGTGTGAGGGGCGTGGAGAGGAACAATTTCCCGTCCTCTATGCGAAAGCAGACCTGCACAGGACTTTATCAGCACCCCGTCAGAGCGTGACCGGCTGGCCATGCGGGGTGCGCAGATAGGCCGCTTCCCATTCGGCGCGGCGCTTGGCCTGATCGGCTTTGGAAATGCCCGCGCGCGCGGCGCTCAGCGCCTCGACCGTTTCCAGAACCACCTTGTAATAGGTGTCAAGCGTATCGGGCGCGCCCGCCGCCTCGGCCTCTCGCAATCGCGTGCCGAGGCAGTCGGACCACTCGGGCGCACTGAACACCCCGGCCTTCACGAGGCTGTCGGCAAGTGCGAGGGCCTCGGCCTGCCATGCGGCCTCGAACGCTGGTTCAGCCGGGCGCAGCGGATCATCAGGTATCAACAAGATAGCTCTCCCACAGATCAAGGGTTACGGTATCGCCTGTCTGGCCTTCTTCGCCCCAAAGCTCCGCCGCATCGAACTCAACAGTATAGAGATGCTCGGCCAGCTCGCGCCCCATGGCCCCTTCATCAGGCAGAAGATGCGCGCCGTGATGGGCGATGATGCTGCCCTGACGGCCCCTTGCATAGCCCGGCAGGCGGGTATGGCTGGCCTGCATATGCGTTCGGGTGCGCACCACATCTCCCGGCGCATGGCGCGGCACGGCCGCAACAGGGCGACTGTAATCGAAGCAATCGGCCCGGTCCCGCGCGAGCGCGTCGCGCAGGGTCATAGCGGGCGGCGGGGGATTGCGCTCTTCGGCCCCCTGCCCCAGCGCCTCTTCCATGCTGAAGGTGCCGGCCTGCACCAGCCCTGTGAGCATGGCGAAATACCAGCGCTGAAAATAGGGCTCGTTGAGATAGCTGCGGGGCTCCATCAGTTCGATCAGGTTGCGAAACCAGTCGATCGAGAGGCTGCGGTCCCCCACGCTCTGGGTGATGGCAAAGAGCCGTCCCTCCCAGGGCTCGTGAAAGGCGGGGTCGCTTTCGGTCACGGCAATGGGGCCGAAGCCCTGCTTGCCGCCAAGGTCATGAATGCCATCCATCAGGCGGGCTCCGTGCGGAGGTCACGATCGGTGCCGATCATGGCATTGCGGGTGACGATGGAGGCGAGACGTGCCTCATCCCAGCCCTCGGTGCCTTCGGGGCGCTGCGGCACCACCAGATAACGCAGTTCCGCCGTGCTGTCCCAGACACGCACACTGACCTCGGGCGCAAGGCTGACGCCGAATTCCCCGAGCACCTTGCGCGGCTCGCGCACCGCCCGCGCGCGATATTCGGCGGATTTGTACCAGCCCGGCGACATGCCGAGGATCGAGAAAGGATAGCAGGAGCAAAGCGTGCAGACGACAAGGTTGTGCTGCGTGTCGGTATTCTCCACCGCCTTGAGATGGCCCGTGGCATTGCCGACAAAATCGAACTCGGCAATGGCATCGGTGGCGTTATCAAGGAGGCGGGCACGAAAGCCCGGATCCGTCCAGGCGCGCGCGATGACCTGCGCGCCACGCTTGGGGCCGATATGCTCGGCATAGACCTCGACCCAGGCATCAAGCGTTTCCGGGGCCACAAGCCCGCGCTCGACGACAAGGCTTTCCAGCGCCTTGACCCGCAAGGCGGGGTCCGGGGGCAGGTGACTGTGCAGATGCCGGTGCAGATGGGCGGCGGCATGCGGGTCGTTTTCGGCCATGATCGTCCTTTCGTGGTGATGCGCGGCGGCTAGAGTCAATCCCGATCAACCTGAGGCAACCTGCACCAAGGCGCGCATCGCCGGGCCGCGGTGCGGTGATCCGGCGGTTGTTCGGCAGCCTTTGATCGTGCCCCTCCGCAAGACCTATGGCCGACGCGCTTGCGACTGCCAGATCGCCGGGCCGTCACGCCGAAAGCGTGCCGATCCTGAAAGGCGCACCTCCGGTGCGACATGCGGCCCAGCTATGCGCGGTGGCGTGCGGGTTTTGCTCCGCGCAGGGACAAGGAACAGGCGGCGGTGATCCAAGCTGATCAGAAAACACTCTAGCGAAAAGCCTGCCTGCCCGTCAAACCGATTGCGTGCGCGAGGTGGCCTGCAGGCCGTCCCGCGGGCTGGCCAAGCCTGCGCGAGGTGGCTAGAAGCAAGGCACCATCGCAAAGGGAGCGGACCTTGCCCAGATATGCCCTGCCGCTTGCCCGGCCCGGACAGGTGATCGGCCTGCTGGGTGGCTCTTTCGATCCGCCCCATGAGGGCCATGTGCATATCAGCTGCGAGGCGCTCAGGCGTTTCGGGCTTGATCAGGTCTGGTGGCTGGTCAGCCCCGGCAACCCGCTGAAAGGTCACGGGCCTGCGGCAATGGCCGAGCGCATGGCCGCCGCCCGCGCACTTTTGCACCACCCGCGCCTTCATGTGAGCAACGTGGAGGCACAAATCGGTTCGCGCCACACCGCGCAGACGCTGACGGCCCTGCAGGCAGCACGGCCTGATCTGCGCCTTGTCTGGCTGATGGGAGCGGACAATCTTGTGCAGTTTGACCGCTGGCAGCACTGGCGCGAGATCATGCTGCGCGTGCCTGTCGGCATTCTGGCGCGCCCGGGCCTGCGGCTCGATGCGCGGAACGCAAAAGCCGCCCGGGTTTTCCGGCAGGCGCGCCTGTCCGCGCGGGAAAGCCGGCGCCTCGGGCAGTTCGATCCGCCGAAGTGGTGTTTTCTGAACATCCCGATGAAGGAAATCTCTTCCACCCGGCTGCGCCAGAACGGCACGGACCGGGAATCGCCGGAAAGCTGAGGCACGCAGAAGCGATTCCAGATTGTCGGCACAGGATCGCTTGGCTAAGATTCCTTTCATGAAAAGGAACTTTTCCAGACGTCTGTTTCTCGCAGGGCTCGGCAGTGTCTGCGGCTCGGCCGTGATGGCCAATGCTCCGGCCAGGTCACTGCGCCCGGTGGCGCGGCCCTCGGCAGTGCGCAGCGGGGCCACGCGCAGCGCCACGAGCGCCGAGGCGCTGATCGCTCAGGCCAATCTCGGCGGCGAAGTCGGCTTTTCGGTGATCGACCCGCAGACGGGCCGCGTGCTCGAAGAGCGTCAGGGGGGGGCGAGCCTGCCCCCCGCCAGTATCGCCAAGTCAATCACGGCGCTCTACGCGCTGGCGCATCTGGGCGCGGGCTATCGCTTCACCACCCGACTTCTGGCAGGGGGGCCGGTCTCGAACGGCGTGTTGCAGGGCGATCTCATTCTTGCCGGCGCGGGAGATCCGACCCTTGATACCGATGCGCTGGCCGGGCTGGCCGCAGCACTCAAGGCGCGCGGAATCCGCGAGGTGCGCGGTCGTTTGCGCAGCTTTGGCGGCGCGCTGCCCTTCGTGCGCGTGGTCGATTCCGATCAGCCCGATCATGTGGCCTACAACCCCTCCATCTCGGGACTGAACCTGAATTTCAACCGCGTGCATTTCGAGTGGAAGCGCTCGGGCAGTGGCTACACCACCACCATGGATGCGCGTTCGGGCCGGTATCGACCGGAGGTGCGCGTGGCGCGCATGACCGTCGCGGATCGCAGCATGCCGGTCTACACCTATCAGGATGCCGGAAGCCATGACGCCTGGAGCGTGGCGCGCGGCCAGCTTGGCAATGGCGGTTCGCGCTGGTTGCCGGTTCGCAAGCCCGAGGCTTATGCTGCCGAGGTCTTCGCCACCTTCGCGCGCTCACAGGGTATCGTGCTCGAACATGGTGAGCCGGTCCGGAGCGGGCTGAGCGGCGCGGAACTGGCAAGCCACAGCAGCGTGCAGCTTGTCGAGATCCTGCGGGACATGCTGCGCTATTCCAACAACATGACCGCCGAAGCCGTCGGCATGACCGCCAGCCTGCGGCGCGGCGGGCGTATATCGTCGCTGGAGGATTCGGCGCGCGCGATGACTGCCTGGGCACGGCAAAGCCTCAACATGGCCGGTGCGCGGTTTGTCGATCACTCGGGCCTCGGCGAGCGCGCCCGGGTTTCGCCCACGGCAATGGCGCGCGCCATGGCGGTGGTGCATCGCGAGAACGCGTTACAGCCCATCTTGCGCCCTTTCGCGATGCGCGATGCCAATGGCAACGTGCAACAATCGCACCCGATCACGGTGACGGCCAAGACGGGCACACTCTACTTCGTAAGCACGCTCGCGGGTTACATGCGCGAGCGCAACGGGCGCGATCTTGCCTTCGCGATCTTCACCGCCGATACGGCCCGGCGCGCGCGGTTCGACAGCCGGTTGGGGGTGCGTCCCGAGGGGGCCAGCGCCTGGAACCGCCGCTCCAGAAACCTTCAGCAACAGTTGATCGAGCGCTGGGGGCAGCTCTATCAGACCTGACACCTCGCCTGTCTGTCTGCTGGCTCGTCGCGCCTCTGCCGGTCTTCCACCCGGCGCAAGGCACAGCTTGGTTGTGGTGCGGAAGGGCGGAGAACGTCATGGCGTTCCGAGCGAAACAGGAGGAAACTGAATTTGCCCATCTGTAGCGCCACCCCGGCGCTCAGCAGCCTGGGCGCCCGAGCACCAGCACCCAGAGATTCCCCGGCCCGTGGATCAGACCGAAATCATCTACACTGCGATGCAAAACGTTGCTGCGATGTGAGGGCGAGGTCATCCATTGAGCCAACACCTGGTCGAACCCGGCCTGTCCCATGGCGAGGTTTTCGGCCACATGGCAAAACTGATAATCGGCCTCATGGGTTCGCTCGACGATCGTGCGACCGTCCGAACTGACATGGCCGAAAAAGCGGTTCGTCATCATATCCTGCGCATGGCCACGGGCGATCCGTGCCAGCGTGGGGTCGGTGCCCAGGGCCGAAAGCCCGTACTGCGCCCGCAGATTGTTGAGTGCCGCTGCCTCGCGGCTGCTGACATCCTGCAATTGCGCAGGGCCTCCGGCGTTGTGCACGCCGGGCGTGCTTCTTTCCGACAGGCAGCCAGCAAGCAGCACACACAGCGCGGCAATGTTCGTGATTTTTCTGATCAATGACACACAGATACCTCTCTGACGCCCCTCTCGTTCCTGGCGTTATCTTGCCCGAACGCGCCCGCGCTGCAAGCCTGCCGGGCGCGAAAAGGCGCGGCTGCACGGATTTTCACCAATACAGCCGCAGCAACCCCCTTCTCTTCAGCATCATGGATGGCAAGGGTTTGCAGGGTGTTCGGTGACAGTCATCTTCAGAGTGATGCCGGACTACTCCCGACTATTCCGGAACTGGCCGACTTGGCCCTGTAAAGCAGGGGTTTGGGGGCGTGGCGCGGGGCTGTCGCGGCGGCGCAACTGGCCGACATCTGGACCACGAACAAGGCGCTGCGCACGCCG
>SLDH01000155.1 GCA_007125415.1 Roseovarius sp. | reverse complement strand
TTAGTCGGTTCATGTTGTTACCTCCCGTAAATTGAACCTTCGTTTTTCGTTCTTGTGTGCCCGAACCGTTCGAGGAACTCTGTCCTCCGGTTCGCGCGCTTACCTGCGCCATTCACACCCAGCGGAACACCGCTGCCGCATAAACTGCGCAAATTCCCAAAGCCCACCATTGCGGCAACCCGCTCAGGGCCAACCAGCCTGCATTGATGAAGGCCGACCCCAGAAGCGTGATGAAGAGACGATCCCCCCGCGTCGTCTCGATCATCAGAATGCCGCGACGCGGCGTCTCGGGATACCTGATCCCGAGAATGGTGAAGATCACGAGCAACGACGCGATCACGATGAAGAAGATCGCGGTGGGTTGTGTCCATGCCATCCAACTGAGATTCATGACTTTTCCTCCCTCAGACGCGGCCCAGGGCGAAGCCCTTGGCGATGTAGTTGCGCACGAAATAGATCACCAGCGCACCAGGCACGATGGTCAGCACGCCGGCCGCCGCGAGCACGCCCCAGTCGATTCCCGAAGCCCCGACGGTGCGCGTCATGATCGATGTGATGGGTTGCGCGTTGACCGCCGTGAGCGTGCGCGACAGCAAAAGTTCCACCCATGAAAACATGAAGCAGAAGAACGCCGCCACACCGATGCCCGATGCGATCAGCGGCATGAAGATCTTCACGAAGAAGCGCGGGAAGGAATAGCCGTCGATATAGGCGGTCTCGTCGATTTCCTTCGGCACCCCGCGCATGAATCCCTCAAGGATCCACACGGCCAGCGGCACATTGAAAAGCGTATGCGCAAGCGCCACCGCGATATGCGTGTCAAAGAGCCCGACCGAGGAATAGAGCTGGAAGAAGGGCAAGGCGAAGACCGCCGGCGGGGCCATCCGGTTCGTGAGCAGCCAGAAGAAGAGATGCTTGTCGCCCAGGAAACGGTAGCGCGAGAACGCATAGGCCGCAGGCAGCGCGACAGCGAGCGAAAGGACCGTGTTCATCACGACATAGGTGATCGAGTTGATATAGCCGATATACCAGCTTCGGTCGGTCAGGATGGTCATGTAATTGTCGAGGCTGGGGTTTTGTGGCCAGAGCGTGAAGGCCCCCATGATCTCGCGATTGGTTTGCAGGCTCATCTTGATCAGCCAGTAGATCGGGATCAGCATGAAGGCCAGATAGAGCACCATCACCACATGACGGGCCCGGACCTTCGGCCAGGCGATGCTGCGGGCGGCGGGGGCATAGGTATCGGGGTTCGCTGCCATCCTACCGGCCCTCCGCTTTGTCGAGATTGGTCATCACCGTGTAGAACACCCAGCAAACCAGCAGGATGACGAGGAAATACATGATCGAGAAAGCCGCCGCCGGCCCCAGATCGAACTGTCCCAGCGCCAGTTTCACCAGATCGATGGACAGAAAGCTCGTGGCCGTGCCGGGGCCGCCGCCGGTCACGACGAACGGTTCGGTATAGATCATGAAGCTGTCCATGAAGCGCAGCAGGATCGCAATGAGCAACACGCCGGCCATCTTGGGCAACTCGATGTAGCGAAACACTTTCCAGCGGCTGGCCTGATCGATGCGGGCGGCCTGGTAATAGGCCTGCGGAATGGATTGCAGCCCGGCATAGGCCAGCAGCGCGACCAGCGACGTCCAGTGCCAGACATCCATCACCACCACGATGATCCAGGCATGAAGGGCATTTCGGGAATAGTTCCAGCTGATCCCCAACTGATCGAGCACATAGCCCAGAAGGCCGATATCCGTGCGGCCCAGGATCTGCCAGATCGTGCCGACCACGTTCCAGGGGATCAGCAGCGGCAGCGCCATCAGCACCAGACAGACCGAGGCCCAGACGCCGCGCTTGGGCATGCAGAGCGCAACAGCGATCCCCAGCGGGATCTGGATGGCCAGAATGATTGCCGAGAACATCAACTGACGCCCCAGCGCCGCATGCACCTGTTTCGAGGTCAGAACCTCCTGGAACCATGTCAGCCCTTCCCAGAAGAAGACATTGTTGCCGAAGGTGTCCTGCACCGAATAGTTGACCACCGTCATCAGCGGGATCACAGCCGAGAAGGCGACAAGCAGCAGGACCGGCAGCACCAGAAACCACGCCTTGTTGTTCTGAACCTTGTCCATCAGACAGCCTCCTGCGCGGGTGTGGAAACCGAATGCAGCGGGCTGACGCGCCAGTCATCGACATAGACATTGACGCGCTCGGGCACGAATTTCAGCCGGTTCGCGCCGGCAGGCACGCTCATGCCCTCGGGCAGGATCGCGTTCAGGGGCCGGCCTGCGAATTCCGCGCGCATGATCTGATGGCGGCCCACATCCTCGATGCGCCGTATGGTGACGGGCAGGCCCTCCTCGCCGCTGGCGAGTGTCACGAATTCGGGGCGTACGCCGATCTGCACACGCCCGCGCAGCGCCTTGTAGCTGCCGCCCAGCGGCACCGCATGACCCGCGCAATCGGCCGTGTTTCCCGAAACCTCGGCATCGATCAGGTTCATCCCCGGCGAGCCGATGAAATAGCCCACGAATGTATGCTCCGGCCTGTCGAAAAGCTCCTCGGGCGTGCCAAGCTGAACGACGCGCCCGTCATTCATGACCACCACCTTGTCGGCAAAGGTCAGCGCCTCGGTCTGATCATGGGTCACATAGATCATCGTATGGCCGAACTCGTTGTGCAGCGCCTTGAGTTGCGTGCGCAGCTCCCATTTCATATGCGGGTCGATCACGGTGAGCGGCTCGTCGAAGAGGATGGCGTTCACATCCTCGCGCACCATGCCGCGCCCGAGGCTGATCTTCTGCTTTGCGTCGGCCGTCAGCCCGCGCGCCTTGCGCCCGAGCATGTCCTCCACGCCGATCATCCGCGCGACCTTCTGGACGCGCGCGGCGATATACGCGGCATCCATGCCGCGATTGCGCAAGGGGAAGGAAAGATTGTCGCCCACGCTCATCGTGTCATAGACCACGGGGAACTGGAACACCTGCGCGATGTTGCGCGCAACCGTGTCCGCGCGCGTCACATCGCGGTCACCAAAGAGAATGCGCCCGCGCGAGGGCACCAGCAGGCCCGAGATGATGTTGAGCAGCGTGGACTTGCCACAACCCGACGCGCCCAGAAGCGCATAGGCCTCGCCATCGTTCCAGACATGGTCAAGCTGCTTGAGCGCGTAATCCTCTTCGCCCTTTGGCTTGGGCAGATAGGAATGTGCCAGATTATCGAGTGTGATCTGTGCCATCCGCCCTCCCCTCAGGCCGCCTGCGCGAAAGCGGCGGGCGCGACCAGTTCGCCACTTTCGGCAAAGACATAGACATGCTCGGTGCTCAGCCACACCTCGATCGGCCGGCCGAATTCCAGGTGATGCACCCCATGCATCAACCCCACCCAGCGGTCGCCGGCATGATCCAGATGGATGAAGGTCTCAGAGCCGGTGATTTCGGTTACATGCAGGGTGCATTTGAAATGCAGCCCATCGCTGCCCTGTGGCGACAGATGCAGATGATCGGGGCGGAACCCGGCGGTGTAGATGCCATCGGGTACGGCAATCATGGCGCCAGTGGCAGGCGCGGTCTGGCCTTCGCCGAAACTGATCCTGTCTCCAGCCTTGACGACACGGGTGAAATTCATCGGCGGATCGGAAAACACCCGCGCTGTCGTCGCGTCCATCGGGGTGCGGTAGACCTGTGGCGTCGGGCCGAACTGCGTGATGCGCCCCTCCCACATGGTCGCCACATTGCCGCCCAGCAGCAAGGCTTCCTCGGGCTCGGTCGTGGCATAGACGAAGACGGCGCCCGACGCCTCGAAGATGCGCGGGATTTCGGCGCGCAGTTCCTCGCGCAGCTTGTAATCGAGATTGGCCAGCGGCTCGTCCAGCAGCACCAGACCCGCATCCTTGACCAGAGCACGCGCGAGCGCACAGCGCTGTTGCTGGCCGCCCGAAAGCTCCAGCGGCTTGCGCGAGAGCATCGGGGTCAGTTGCAGCAGGTCGGCCGTCTCGCGCACCCTGCGGTCGATCTCCTTGCGCGATATGCCCATCAGCCGCATCGGCGAGGCGATGTTCTCATAGACCGTCATCGAGGGGTAATTGATGAATTGCTGATACACCATCGCCACCTTGCGGTCCTGCACGCGCATGCCGGTGACATCGCGGCCCTCCCACAGGATCCGGCCCGTTGCAGGCACATCCAGCCCGGCCATGATCCGCATCAAGGTCGTCTTGCCTGCAAGCGTCGGCCCCAGCAGGACATTCATCGTGCCGGGCGCCAGCGTCAGGTCGGTCGGGTAGATATGGCTCTGCCCTTCGACCACTTTCGAGACGCCCTCCAGGACAAGCGACATGCTATTCCTCCCTCCACCCGGTCATTCGGCGGCCCGCAATATCTGCTTTGCGTTGCGCGCCATCCAGTCTTCGAGCCTTGCCACCTGCGCGCGGTCGAGGCGCAGGCCCAGCTTGCTGCGCCGCCACAGGACATCCTCGGCACTGCGCGCATATTCGCGGGTCATCAGCCAGATGACCTCGACCTCGGTCAGGGTGGCGCCGAAATCCTCGCCCAGATCGCCGACGGTTTTCGCGTCCCCGAGGATGAGCGGCACTTCGGTTCCATAGGCGCGCACCAGCCGCCGCGCCCAGAAGCCGCTCAGAAACGGGTAATCCCGGCACAAGCCTTCCACCAGTGCGGCCACGCCGTCATGGGCGAAATCGCCCCCCGGCAGGGGCGCGCCAGCGGTCCAGCTACCGCGGGAGGAAGGCAGCACCTTCCCGATCTCTTCGAGCGCGGATTCCGCCAGCCGCCGATAGGTGGTGATCTTGCCACCGAAAATGTTGAGCACCGGCGCGCCTGCGCTTCGGTCGATCTTCAGCGTATAGTCGCGCGTGGCCGCCGTGGCCGATCGGGCCCCGTCATCATAAAGCGGGCGCACCCCCGAATAGCTCCAGACCACATCCTCCGGTGTGACGGGCTTGCGGAAATACTGGCTGGCGAAATCACACAGATAATCACGTTCCGCCTCCGAGCAGACAGGCACGCGTGCGGGGTCATCATGTTCCGCATCCGTGGTGCCGATCAGGGTGAAGTCCTGCTCATAGGGAATGGCGAAGATGATTCGGCCATCCGTGCCCTGAAAGAAATAGCATTTGTCGTGATCGTAGAGTTTGCGCGTGACGATATGGCTGCCGCGCACCAGACGCACATTCTCGCGACTGTTGAGCCGCAGCTTGCCGTGGATCACATCGCCGACCCAGGGCCCGGCGGCATTGACCAGCATCCGCGCGCAGATTTTCCTCATGACGTCACCGTCGCGGACCGTGACCTGCCAGTGATCATCGACGACGCTGGCCGAAACGACTTCGCTGCCGGTCCGGATCTGCGCGCCGCTCGCTTCGGCATCGCGGGCATTGAGGACGACGAGCCGCGAATCCTCGACCCAGCAATCGGAATACTCATAGGCCCGCGCAAACCGATCCTGCAGAGGCGCGCCCTCCTCGGTGCCGGCCAGCGTCAGGCTCGATGTGCCGGGCAGGATCTTGCGCCCGCCCAGATTGTCATAGAGCAACAGACCGAGCCGGATGAGCCAGGCCGGGCGCCGCCCACGCATCCATGGCATGAGCCGCGAGAGCAGTCTCGAGGTGGGGGTGGTGTTCTCGAAGCGCATATCCGCGTGCCAGGGCAGCACGAACCGCATCGGCCAGGAGATATGCGGCATCGCGCGCAGCAATGTTTCGCGCTCGATCAGCGCCTCGCGCACCAGCCGAAACTCGAAATACTCCAGATAGCGCAGACCTCCGTGGAAAAGCTTTGTAGAGGCCGAAGATGTTGCCGCCGCCAGATCACCCTTCTCGCAAAGCACCACCGAGAGCCCGCGTCCGGCTGCATCGCGCGCGATTCCGCACCCATTTATTCCGCCGCCTATGATCAGCAGATCATGCACGCCAGGATTGTTGCGTTCATAGGTTTCGACGTGCAACAAACGCCCTCCCCAAGCGCAGCCACTGACAGAGCAAGACCCTAGGGCAGCAGGCCATCTGCAGGAAAGTGATTTTTCGCTTCCTTTCTAAAGTATTCGGAATCATGCAATCGAAAGCCGAAACCGGAATATGTTCTTGATTTAGTCCATTCTATATTTTCGGTTTTTGTAAGAAAATCTCAAAGCGAACATTAACGAAGACGAAACTCGGCGTGAGGCCGCTTGTGGCATGATACTCTTGGGCGAATCATGATATCTGCCGGGGAAGCGATATGTCACAATCCGAACGCCTGCGAGAGATTCAGATCATGGCGCGGCGTGACGGGCGCGTGTCGGTTGACGGGCTTGCCGCGCATTTCGGCGTGACCCTGCAAACCATCCGTCGCGACCTGACGGAACTCGCGGATCATGGCAAGCTGCAGCGTGTGCATGGCGGCGCGATCCTGCCATCTTCCGTCGCCAATATCGGCTATCAGGACCGGCGCGATCTCAATGAGGCCGCCAAGGCCGCGATTGCCGAGGCGGTGGCGCGTGATATTCCCAACAGCTGTTCTATTTTTCTCAATATCGGAACATCGACCGAAGCGGTCGCGCGCGCCTTGCTGGGTCACCGCGATATTCTCGTGCTGACCAACAACCTGAATGTCGCCAATATTCTGATCGACAACCCCTATTGCGAGATCATCGTGGTGGGCGGGTTGTTGCGCCGCGCAGATGGCGGCCTTGTCGGCGCGGTGACCATGCAGGCCATCTCGCAGTTCAAATTCGATTTGGCGGTGATCAGTTGTTCCGCGCTTGATGAAGATGGCGACATGCTGGATTTCGACATTCAGGAGGTGGGCGTCAGCCAGACCATTCTGAAACAGGCGCGGCGCAGTTTTCTCGTGGCCGACCAGTCGAAATTCCGGCGTCGCGCGCCCATGCGCATCGGATCCCTTGCGCAGATGGACGGGTTTTACACCGATGCCGACTTGCCTGTCGCGATGGCCAATGCCTGCAGAAGCTGGGGCACGAATGTGTGCATCGCCGGACCGCAGCCCGGGCCATGACAGGAGAGCGCCGCTATGGCGAGTTGCTGAAAAACGGCCTGGCGCTCCCCTCCATCCGCGTTGAGCCCGAAACCTGTTCCGCGCCACGCTCGCCCCACGGTCTCGCCCGGGCGACCAGCCCGGGCGGCGGTAAGGAGGATCAGAAAACTGCAGGGAGGCAGTTTTCCCGGCGAATACCCTCCTCTTGCCGCTCAAACAAAGTGGGAAGGACAGCTTTCCCCGCCT
>SLDH01000115.1 GCA_007125415.1 Roseovarius sp. | reverse complement strand
TCGACTGGAGGAAACCCTTGACGCCTTTCTGGTCGAAACCTTCCCCGAAGCCATCGTCCGCGTCAGCCCACTTGAGATGGGCCCGCCCATCGGCTGGCCACTACAGTACCGGATCAGCGGCCCCGAAATCGAAGTGCTCCGCACCGAAGCGATGCGGCTGGCGGAGGTGGTGGCCTCGAACCCCAACGCAAGACGGGTGCATTTCGACTGGATCGAACCGGCGCGCAAACTGGCCATCGAGGTGGATCAGGATCAGGCCCGCCGGTTGGGGCTGACCAGTGCGCAACTCGCCGATGTGCTCAATACCGCCGTCTCCGGCGCGACCGTCACACAACTGCGCGACGACATCTATCTCGTCAATGTCATCGCCCGGGCCCATGCAGAGGATCGCGTGTCGCTGGAAGGGCTCGCGACCCTTCAGGTGCCGGTGCCCGGCGGACGTACCGTGGCGCTCGGTGCTTTCGCAAACTTCAAATATACGCAGGAGCAGCCGCTTCTGTGGCGGCGCGACAGGGTTCCGACGCTGACCGTGCTGGCCGATGTCGCCCCGGGCGTGCTGCCGGAAACTGTGGTAGCGGCACTCGAGGTCGACATCGCGGCGCTGAACGCCTCGCTCCCAACCGGCTACCAGATCGAGATTGGCGGCACCGCCGAAACCTCGGAAACCAGCCAGGAAGCGGTCTTTGCGGTGGTGCCGCTGATGGGATTCATCATGCTGACGCTACTGATGATCCAACTGCAGAACTTCCGCAGCGTGGGCATCGTGATCCTGCTGATCCCGCTGGGGCTGATCGGCGTGGTGGGGGCACTCCTGCTTTTCGGCAGGCCGCTCGGCTTCGTCGCGATCCTCGGCATCCTCGCTCTGATCGGGATGATCGCCAAGAACGCGGTGATCCTGATCACCCAGATCACCGATGAGCGTGCAGCCGGCAAGCCGGTGCGCGAGGCCGCGGTGTCTGCCGCGACCAACCGGCTTCGCCCGATCATGCTGACGGCGCTCTCCACCATCCTGGGGCTGCTTCCCATCGCTCCCACGCTCTTCTGGGGGCCCATGGCATTTGCCATCATGGGTGGGCTGCTTGTCGCGACCGTTCTCACGCTTGTCGTGCTGCCGGTTCTTTATGTCACCTTCTTCGAAGGGCGGGCGCAGCCGGATCCCGACACCGCCCAGCCGGACCTGCCGCCCCGCGATGCCTGAGCGCGAACCGGAAGAAGCGGGCGGCACCGACCGCCCGCTGCCATGGTCCGGCACTGCCGACAAGGGGAGCTACTATCGACTTTTCGTCGCCTATGTCATGGCGCTCTTCGCCACCGGGGTAGCGACGGTCGCACTGTCCATCTTCGCCTATGCCATCGCACCCGACCACGCCGGTTCGGTGCTGGGCACGGCGCTCTCGCTCAAGGCGCTGGCCTATGTGCTGGGCGCTCCGCTGGCTGCGGTGGTCACACTGCACCTGCCGCGCAAACCGCTTCTGATCATGCTGGACCTTCTGCGCGCGGGCAGCCTGTTTCTTCTGCCCTTCATCACCGCCGCATGGCAGGTCTTCATCATCGTCTTCGTCTTCACATTGTCGTCGGCGGTGTTCACCCAAGTTTATCAGACGGTCGTGCCCTACCTGCTGGCGCGGCGCGAGGATTACATCCAGTCGGTTGCCCGCTCGCGCATCGCCTCGGAGCTCGAAGGCTCGGTCAGCCCGCTACTGGCGGCGGGCTTCCTGCTGATCCTGGCGCCGCGCGATCTCTTTGTGTTCATGGCGCTGGTGTTTCTTGTTTCGGCCTGGCTGGTACAGCGCGCCCGGCTGCCACGCCATACCGCCCAGCCGGGCGGCAGCCTGGTCGAGCGCATGTTCCGCGGCCCGAGGCTCCTTCTCCGCACGCCCGATCTGCGCGGCCTTCTTGCGCTGCATGTGGCCGTAGCCTGTGCCAGCGCCATGGTGATGGTCAACACGGTGGTGCTGGTGCAAGGCGAATTCGGGTTGGACAGGCAAGCCAGCGCCCGCGCCTTCGCTGCCTTCGGCTTCGGCGCGATCCTCGGGGCAATGACACTGATCCCCTCCCTGCGCAACCTGCCCGAACGCGCCGTCATGCTGGGCGGATCGGCCTTGACCTGTCTGGGTCTCCTTGCCGGCGCTCTGTTCGCCACCGATTATCACGGGCTGCTCGCGGTGTGGGTGGTCATCGGGCTTGGCACATCCATGGCGCTGACGCCGGCGGTCTTCCTCATCCGGCGCATCGCCCGGCCTGGCGATACGCAACTTCTGTTCGCAGGGCAGATATCGCTGGCAAACGGCTTTCTGCTGCTGGGTTATTCCGCGGCAGGATGGCTGGGCGAGGTGATGGGCCTGACCCAGACCTTCATCATCCTAGCACTGGTGGGGGTATTTGCCACGATCGCCGCCGGCAAGCTCTGGCCCCCGTCCTTCAGCGTCAAGGCGCCAAGGGGCGCAGAACCACCTGACTAGCACCGGCAACGACACCCACCGCAGCCTCAAAGACATTCCCCTGACGCTCTTCATCACGCAGGACAGTCGTGCCGAGGCGGTCGAGACCGCTGATCAGGGCGATCATCGCCGGTGAGGTCGCGACCACGAAGTGATTATTTGGATCGTTCTCACCCCGCACATTCGTGACGTCGATCACGATCACGCCCGGTAGTTCGCTCACTCGCTCGACCTCGCGAATCGAGCCAAGCCGGTCGGTCTGGCCACGCAAGAGGCCGGAGAGGCGCAACGCGCGGTCCCGTCCCGAAACCGCGATGTAGATCGGCAAGCTTCGCGGAGCCAGTTGGACAATCTGCATTCGAAACACATCGATGTCGAGGTCCGGCGCGATGAGCACAACCGCCTGCAGCTTGTCCAACTCCCGATCAGAACCCCGGATCGCCATCTGGCGGACTGTCTCCATAACCACCATCGCCCCCATGGAATGCCCGACCAGGACAATGTCACGAGCAATGCTGCGTGACGCGGTATTGAGTGTCTGCTCCAGCCCGTCGCGTGCAAACAACGCGCTCTCTCTATCGGAAGGATATGCCAGAACACTGCCCGCAGAGGGCCATGAATAGGACAGCGCCACACCTGGTGATCGGAAGTCATGCGCCATCTGCGCATGTCGATACAGACCCTCGGCGAAATTTGTATTGAAGCCGTGCACGAACACGACGACCTCCTGCGCCTCGCGGGGGCGCTTCGCGAGGCGCGCATTGAGGATGGTCAGAAAGCTCCTCTCATCGGCGATCTGCTCGGCCGACACGGTCAGGAAATCAGTGTTCGGGTCGGGGGCATTTCCGCGACCAAATGAGACAGTTCCCGGTGTGCGCTGGGGCGGGACCGAGATCCGGAATTCAGCATAGCGGAGCGTTTCGGCACGCAGACGCGGGCTGATCGCATTGCCCTGACTGGGACCTCTGCTGGTCGCGCTCAGGATCTCGACCACCGCCCCGGTTCTTTCAGCCTCTGGAACAATGATCACCTCACCGCGCGGAGAACAGGCCCCGAGAAGGCCGGTGAGAAGGCCCAATGCGGCAAATGTACTCAAGTTGGAAGCGGAAGCTTTCGGTCTCTTCGTAGCACGCCGTGTCTGGAGCGTAGGCTTGATCATTGGCACGTCGGCAATCTCACTCTAGGCTGGACGCCCAACTGCTGCAAAATAGCATGTGGTGTGGAGCATGTATATAACTCAGCGACGATGCATTTTTCCGCCGTTCCGCAAACGCTTCCTCCGATCTAACGTCCTGCCATCCGTTAACCAGAGTGGCTCCGGAACTCTGAACAGCCGTGAAGACCCTGCATGCGAGAATCGCAGAGGCGACGCTGGAGAATGGTTCTTTGTCCGGCGCGCTCGGCAATGCGGCTCTGTTGCGGAACGGAAGAAAAACATCGATCCTACTGTGAAGCTGAGCGTCAGCCGCCAGACCGTCGTCTTGGGGATCAGCCGGGGCAGCGTCTAAGACAAACTCCGCCCGGTGTCGGACGCCGATCTGCAGCTGATCCATCGGATCGGCAAACTGCACATGGAGTTCCCGTTTCCGGGCAGCCGGATGCTGCAGGGGCTGCTGGCCCAGGAAGGCTTCAAGGCCGGGTGATTGCACGTTGCGAAGCTGATGAAACACACGGGGAGCGAGGCGCTCTATCGAAAGCCGAACACCTCGAAACCCGCGCCGGCGCACAAGAACTACCCCTATCTGCTTCGAGGCCTGCCGATCACCCGGCCCAATCAGGTCTGGGCGATGAGGGTCACCTATATCCCATGGCGCGGGGCTTCATCTAACTGGCTGCCGTGCTCGACTGGTTCACGCGGCGCGTCCTGGCATGGCGGGTGTCGATCACACTGGAGGCCGATTTTTGCATTGAAGCAGTGGAGGAAACGCTGGCAAAGCATGGCACGCCAGAGATCTTCAACACCGGTCAGGGCAGCCAGTTCACCTCGACCGAGTTCATCAAGGTGCTGGCTGCCCGCGAGATCAAGATCAGTATGGATGGCAAGGGCGCTGTCCAGAAGCTGGACACTCGACACGCTGAACGCCCGACGCTGGGATTGTTGCGTAAGCCGGCACAGCCCTCGCCATGCTCGGGAACTGTTTGCTGCTTGGAAACAAGCACTTCTTTGCGCCCATATCTCGCCATGATCTCGTCACGGTCAGGGCGAAAACCCGGCAAGAATGTTGCAGACATGGCTGATCCGGCGACAGGCGTCGCCTGTCAGAAATTCACCTTCAGACCATGCATGATTATCGAAAGGAAGGAGCGTTTCAGTGACCGGCAAGTCAAACCTCTCGGAGCCACCCGTGACCACGGATCAGCTCATAAGATCGCTCATGGTGGCGCAGAGGCGGGTTGAAAGCCGCGACGCGCTGCCCGACCTGGAGCCACCAGCCGAGGGGATGCGCGCACCCAAGAAGCCTGACCGCCGGGCACGGCGGCAAACCCGCGAGAGTGCGACATGGCTGGCCGCGCTGCGCGCGTGGCGGCCAAAGCCCCGCCACATTCTTTGGGGTGCCCTGGCGATGGTGATGCTTCTCTATCCGCTCTTGCTGCCCGCATTGTTGCTCCTGATCCTGGCCAGCGCGCTGATCGTCTATCTGACACTCGGCCCGGACCGGCTGGGCGAGATCCTGGCCAACCTCTGGGAACGGCTCGCGCGGCGGGCACCTGCGCTGGCCGACCGGTTGCGCCAGCGGGTGCACCGCGTTGCCACCAAACTCGATGCGCTGCGCGCCCGCCTGCCTGATCACTGGGCCGAGAGGCTGGCCCTGCCGGATTTCTCTGGCACCGCCTCTGCGGTCCATGGCCTCGATGACAAGCCGGACCCCTTCGAAAAGCTCAAGAAATTGCCGGATGTCTACCGGGGCTGAGCCGCAGGGCGCGACGCACGCCGCGTGATCCACCCTTGAATCCGCGGATCACAACGCGTAGATGCGTCTCAACCCGTGCAATGAGAAGACATCACAGATGGCCATGTCAAATCCCCTCCAGTTCATCCAGCAGGTGCGCACCGAAGTATCCAAGGTGATCTGGCCCACGCGGCGCGAGGTCCTTCTGACCACGGTGATGGTGTTCATCATGGCGGCACTGACAGCAGTGTTCTTCTCGCTTGTGGATCTGGCTATCCGTGGTGGTCTCAACGGGATTCTGGGTATTTTCGCCTGAGCGGGCCGAGCGGGGCCGAAAGGTTGCCTCTTGAAATACGGGCAAATCGGCGGTAGCTCACAGCTTGGATCAGGAGATGGCGCGCTGCGATTCGAGTTGCGCGCCGCTTTTTTATTTGTGGCCGGTCACGCTGGATCGTGTGCGGACATCCAACTTTCGGTGAAACCGCCGAACAGAACGAGACAAGAGGCTAAGATGGCAAAACGGTGGTACTCGGTGAGCGTTCTCTCGAATTTCGAGAAGAAGATCGCCGAGCAGATCAGAACATCCGTTGCCGAACAGGGCCTCGAGGACCAGATCGACGAGGTTCTTGTCCCGACCGAGGAAGTGATCGAGGTGCGGCGCGGCAAGAAGGTGACGGCCGAACGCCGGTTCATGCCCGGTTATGTGCTTGTCCATATGGAAATGTCCGACAAGGGTTATCACCTGATCAATTCGATCAACCGCGTCACCGGGTTTCTCGGCCCGCAGGGCCGCCCGATGCCGATGCGCGACGCCGAGGTCAATACCATCCTTAATCGCGTGCAGGAGGGTGAAGACGCACCCAAGCTGCTGATCAGCTTCGAGGTGGGCGAAAAGGTAAAGGTGAATGACGGGCCGTTCGAGGATTTCGATGGCATGGTCGAGGCGGTTGACGACGAAAATCAGCGCCTGAAAGTGGCCGTCATGATCTTCGGCCGGGAAACCCCGGTCGAACTGGAATTCACGCAGGTCACGAAGCAATCGTAGCAGGTAGATGAGGAACTTTCCGTGATCTGATCGCGCAAGTTCCGTTTCACAGATGTTGCTGCCCCGGATTGCCGTTGGAACAGAGGCGCAAATCCAAGGCTTGATAATGACGCTCGTCTGCTGAGCCCAAGCGGCACATCATGAACCGACCAGGATTTCTCAAGTGGATAAAACTCTCAACGAATGATCGTGCGGTATCCAGGAAAGAAGAACACTCAGCGCTGAACAGCTAACGTAGTCAACTCCGTCGAGCAGTTCTGCAACCTTCGGAGACATCATGCGAAACGGGGCTACCTCTGCCCCACGGTCTTCGAGGCGCGTGCTATGCTGGCTTAATCCGCTGCCCACGAAACCGGCAGCAATCCAGACCACGCTTCAAGCTCTACGCAAAGGGTGTCGGCCTGACTTCTGCGCGTTGCAGCGCCTCGATTTCCGTTGGTTCGATCCGGCGATAGCCCGTTGACCTGAAATCTCTCGCAGCGAGATGATTAACGAGTGACACAGTTTCCGGTGTGTACTCATCGAGATACCGGTAGCTTGCGTTGTCTCGGCCATCCGAAGACAGAGTATCTACGCTGGCGCGAACATTGGCATTGGGGTTTTTTCCCGCCTGGCTTCCAGGGTCGATGCCCAATTTCTCGAACAGTTCTTTCAGGTCTGCCTCGAAAGTCTCGAGATGTCCGACATAGTTCACCCAGCGGCGGCCTTCATGTTCGACATAATCGGTCATCAGGTTACCGATAACCTGCCCTCCTTCTTCGACCCTCCTAGTCCAGAACTCGAGAAACGATTGAAAGCCCTTCTCGATCGCCTTGTATTCCTCCGCCTCTGGATTGAAATTCGCGAGCTTGTGTTGACGCTGCAAGAACCCTGAATA
>SLDH01000195.1 GCA_007125415.1 Roseovarius sp. | reverse complement strand
CTGGTCGTCAGTGTCTTCTGGTTCTGTCGGGACTTCCGGGGTCCGGCGAGTGTTTGTGGGGTCGGTCGTGCCGGGTTGCGAAGATGAAGACGCCCACGAAGGCCACCAGGACGATGAAGGCGATATATTGCGCCTCACTCATTCGGCTCGGGGGCTTTGGTTGTCAGGGCAAGCGCATGCAAGTCTCCAGACGGTCCGTCCATCTTTCCTTTCAGGGCCGCATATACGGCACGCTGTTGCTGCACCCTGTTCATGCCGGCGAATGACGCGTCGATGACCTCTGCCGCATAGTGGTTTCCGTCACCGGCCAGATCGGTGATGGTGATCGTGGCATCGGGAAAGCTGGCGCGGATCAGGTCTTCCAGCTCCTGTGCTTGCATGGCCATGGGCGCGTCTCCTTCGATCTTCTATCTGACTTAGAACGCGTGCCGCTCTTGTGCAAGGTGCCGCCGGGGCCTGTAGGGCAAATCCATCGTTCGAGACGCACCCGCCATCAGCCATCGAAAATCTCGCCGAAGCGGGTGCGGAAGATCGTGGACAACTCATCCAGTGGCGCGGAGACGCCAGCGACGCTGACCGACTGGCCCGTGAAGCGGCCGACGGACTGAAGCGGCACACCGGCCTTTCCGGCCGCGATCATGAGCGCCTCGGCCGCGTCGAAGCTGCAGGCGATCAGATAGCGCGCCTGATCCTCGCCGAAAAGAAAGCCGGGGTCATCGCTGTCAAGGCAGACACCCACGCCCGCGGCTTCGGCCATTTCGAAGGCGGCAAGGGCCAGCCCGCCATCCGAAAGATCGGTGCAGGCCCGGATCCAGCGATGATTGTCCCGGATGAAATCCCCATGGCGGCGCTCGGCCTCCAGATCCACCGGCGGCGCATCGCCCTCGGCGCGGTGATAGACCTCGCGCAGCAGCGCCGACTGGCCCAGATGGCCTTGTGTCTCGCCCAGCAGCAGGGCGACGTGGCCCTCGCGCGCCTGTCCGGTGATCGCCGTATCGGGATCGCGGATGAGCCCGACCGCGCCGATGGTGGGAGTGGGCAGGATGGCCGCGCCATCGGTTTCATTGTAGAGCGAGACATTGCCTGACACGATGGGCATGTCGAGCGCCTCACACGCCGCTCCGATACCCTTGATGGCGCCGACGAACTGCCCCATGATCTCGGGCTTTTCCGGGTTGCCGAAATTCAGGTTGTCGGTGGCCGCAAGCGGCACCGACCCCAGCGCCGAGAGGTTGCGATAGGCTTCGGCCACCGCCTGTTTGCCGCCCTCGAAAGGGTTCGCCGCCACATAGCGCGGTGTGACATCGGCGGTGAAGGCCAGCATCTTCTCGCTGCCATGCACACGGATCAGCCCCGCGCCCTGCCCGGGGGTGCGCACGCTGTCGGCCATGACCATGGTGTCATATTGCTCCCAGACCCATTGCCGCGAGCAGTAATTGGGCGAGGAAATCAGCGCGCGCAGCCCGTCCATGGGGTCGATCCACGGCACGCTGGAGGGATCAAGCGGCGCGGGCGAGGCGATTTCGGCAAAGGGGCGATCATATTCCGGGGCCGAGCCCGAGAGCGTGGCAAGCGGCAGATCGGCCTTCACCTCATTGCCATGCAGCACCAGAAAACGATCTTCGGCAATGGTCTCGCCCACGATGGCGAAATCGAGATCCCATTTCTCGAAGACGGCGCGGGCTTCCGCCTCCTTTTCGGGGCGCAGGACCATCAGCATGCGCTCCTGACTTTCCGACAGCATCATCTCATAGGCGCTCATGCCCGTCTCGCGCTGTGGCACGTCATCAAGTTGCAGACGAACGCCCAATCCCCCCTTGTCGCCCATCTCGACGGCCGAACAGGTAAGCCCCGCGGCCCCCATATCCTGAATGGAAATGACTGCGCCGGTGGCCATGAGTTCCAGCGTGGCCTCCATCAGGCGTTTTTCGGTGAAGGGGTCACCCACCTGCACGGTGGGGCGTTTCTCGTCGATATCGGCGTCGAACTCGGCGCTTGCCATGGTGGCGCCGCCCACCCCGTCACGCCCTGTCCTGGCACCGAGATAGACCACCGGCATGCCCACGCCCGAGGCAGCCGAGTAGAAGATGCTGTCGGTGTCGGCAAGCCCGGCGGCGAAGGCATTGACTAGGCAATTGCCGTTATAGGCAGGATCGAACCGGATTTCGCCGCCCACGGTGGGCACGCCGAAGCAATTGCCATAACCGCCGATGCCAGCCACAACGCCATGGACAAGCTGGCGTGTGCGGGGATGATCGATCGCGCCGAAGCTGAGCGCATTCATCGCCGCAACAGGGCGTGCGCCCATGGTGAACACATCGCGCAGAATGCCGCCCACCCCCGTCGCCGCGCCCTGATAGGGCTCGATATAGGAGGGGTGATTATGGCTCTCCATCTTGAAGATCACCGCCTGCCCGTCCCCGATATCCACCACGCCCGCGTTCTCGCCCGGCCCGCAGATCACCTGTGGCCCGGTCGTGGGCAGGGTGCGCAGCCATTTTTTCGAGGATTTGTAGGAGCAATGCTCGTTCCACATGGCCGAAAAGATGCCCAGTTCGGTGAAAGAGGGGGTGCGGCCGATGATCTGCAGAATGCGGTCATATTCGTCGGGCTTGAGCCCGTGTGCCGCGATCAGTTCGGGTGTGATGGACGGTTCCTGCATGGGGCGCGCTCTCTGGGGACAACTGGTTGGATGCGTCATAAAGCAGGAGGGCAGCGGGGGGAAGGGGCCTGCCGGCGCGTTGCCTGGCCATCGTTGCATCGGGGTATTTTTGCCAAGAAGAAGCAGGAACGCTTGACCTGCGGGGCCCGATGGCCTTGCCTGCCCGGAACCCCGGGAAGGAGAGGTGATGCAGGTTCTGGACAATCCGTGGCGTGGCACAGGCCTGCCGGAGAGCACTCTGGCGGGCGTGCCCTGGCCGAGCACAGATATCGAGGCCGTCCGCGCTTTGCTGATGCGTTGTCCGGTGGCGGCGCGAACGCCCTTGATCTGCGCCAAGGGCCTTGGTGAGCATGTCTGGATCAAGGATGAGCGGGCGCGCATGGGGCTGGGAAGCTTCAAGGCGCTGGGCGCGGCCTATGTGATCGCTCATGCAGCCACCGCCCGCGCCACGCCGGAGATCGCTCAGGCACTTGCGGGCGAGGTCTATGTGACGGCCAGTGCCGGCAATCACGGCCTGTCGGTGGCGGCGGGAGCGCGAACATTCGGGGCGCGGGCGGTCATCTATCTCGCGCGGACCGTGCCGGAGGCTTTTGCTGCACGGTTGCGCGGGCGGGGGGCGGAGGTGGTACGCGCGGGCGAGGATTACGAGGCGAGCATGGAAGCAGCCATGGAGGCCGCGCGAAAGGAAAGGTGGACCTTGCTGTCGGACAGTTCCTGGGAGGGTTATGTCGATCTGCCGCACAGGCTGATGGAGGGCTATCTGGAGCTGGCGGCGGAGATCACCGATGAGATGCCGGAAAGGCCATCGCATATCTTTCTGCAAGCCGGGGTTGGCGGGCTGGCCGGGGCCTGTGCCGCATGGTTCCGAAAGGTCTGGGGCGATGCGCCTCGGATCTTGGTGGTGGAGCCTGACCGCGCCCCGGCCTTGCAGGCGAGCATCCGCGCGGGAAGGGCGGTGGTGACCAGCGGGCCGGTATCGACCATGGGGCGGCTCGATTGCAAGAGCCCGTCCCTGATCGCGTTGAAGGGACTCGCGCGCGATGCGGACCATTTCGTGACGGTCAGCGATGCGCAAGCCGAGGCGGTGCTGGCGGATCTTGCGGCGCAGGGTCTTGCCACGACCGCGTCGGGGGCAGCGGGGGTGGCGGGGCTGCGCGCCTTTGGTCTGCCGCAGGGATCTCGTGCGCTCTGCATTCTGAGTGAAGACGGGACATGAGCCGCGGCTTTGCGCGCAGCGAGTTCGAGGCCCGTGTCGTCCGGGCACAGGCCCGGATGGAGCGGGCCGGTTTGGGCGCGCTTCTGCTCACGACGGAACCGGAGTTTCGCTATTTTACCGGTTTCCTGACGCGTTTCTGGGAAAGCCCGAGCCGGCCGTGGTTTCTCGTCCTGCCGGCCCGGGGCAGGCCCCTGACGGTTATCCCGTCGATCGGGGCGGCGCTGATGGGGCGCACATGGATCGAGGATATCCGGACATGGCCTGCCCCGGCACCTGAGGATGATGGCGTGAGCCTGCTGGCGGCGTGCCTTCGCGAGGTCGGTGGCCCGGTAGGTGTGCCATCGGGGCACGAATCCTGTCTGCGGATGCCCCTCGCGGATTTCGAACGGGTGCGCTCTGCGGCCGCGCTGGAGTTTCGGGACGATGCGGGCATCATGGCGGCGCTGCGGGCGATCAAGTCGGATGCGGAGATTGCGCGGATCGCCTGCATATGCGCGATTGCGGGCCGGGCCTTTGCACGTATGGGCGAGATTGCCGGGGAAGGAGTGCCGCTTGCACGGGTGTTTCGCGATTTTCAGCGGCTGCTTCTGGAGGAGGGGGCGGATTTCGTGCCCTATCTGGCAGGCGGGGCCGGGCCGGAGGGTTATGGGGACGTTATATCACCGGCCAGCCATGCACCCCTGCGCCGGGGCGATGTGATGATGCTTGACACCGGCGCTTTGCGCGACGGGTATTTTTGCGATTTCGACCGTAACTTCGCCATTGGTGAGGCCTCGGATAGAGTGAGGGAGGCGCATGCGCGGCTGATCGAGGCCACGCGCGCCGCCTTCGCCATGGCCCGGCCCGGCGCTCGGGCCTGCGATCTGTGGCGTGCCATGGCCGATGTCACCGGCGCGCGGCCCGAAGACGGGCGGCTCGGCCACGGACTGGGGATGCAGTTGACGGAGGGCCTTTCGCTAACGCCCTGGGATCAGACGGTGTTGCAGCCCGGCATGGTGATTACACTCGAGCCGGGGATCGTGACCGGCGCGGAGCGGATGATGGTGCATGAGGAAAATCTCGTGATCACCGAAGGCGCGCCACGAGCGCTCTCACCTCTCGCCGGAGCGGACCTGCCGGTTATCTGATGCGGTATTCCAGCATCGGCAGGACCCGACCCGGGATCGATCCGGAAGGCGCGGTGCCGACTGGGATCGCGCCCATCGCCTCGTAGAAGGAGGCCGCGCCGGGATCGGCCTCGATGCTGATGCGGTTCAACCCCTTGTGGCGCGCGCGGGATACGCACCGCATGAAAAGGACGCGCCCCAGCCCTCGCGCCATGAAGGAGGGATCGACGAAGAGCTTCGCCAGATCGGCCGGGTCTGCGGTCAGGTCGATCTGTGCCAGACCGGCCAATGTCCCGTCCAGCTCGGCCACGATGACGTCATCGCCGGGGCGTATGGTCAACTCTGCGCGGCAAGCCTCCATGAAACCTGCATCATATCCCCAATGGGCCTTCGAGCGCATGCAAAGCTCCGAAAGCGCAACATGTTCGAAAGGGGCCTGAGAACGCAGGATCATCTTCATCGCCGGTCAATCCATCGATACGTGCCCGCAAAAAAAAGGCCGAGCAAGAAGCTCGGCCTAGTCCAACAGGGAGGTATGAAAGTGAGCGACCGGAGCCGTCACCGTCATGCGCTCAATTAGGGGATGAATTTCCACCGATCAAGCCACAAAATGCTGCAAGTGCAGCATGGCCGATATGCAAAGCGCGCATGGCACTTGGAAATCAGATGGAAGGCCCTGCTCAAGTAATAGAAATCATTTACCTTTACGGTAAACGGAGATCTCCCCCTGAACAAAGTCCCGGAAGGCGGCGATACGTTTGGAGTGCCTTAATTCCTCGGGATAGGCGAGAAAAACAGGGACCTCGACCGACTCGACCTCCTCGAGAACCTGCACCAGTTGCGGAAAATCCCGTGACAGATAATCGGGCAGCACACCGATTCCCAATCCGTGTATGACCGCCTGCAGAACACCGTAATAGTTGTTGACCGTCAGCAATGGCGGCACGTCATTGGCAAGAAGTTCCTTCACCAGATTGGAGCTCGCGCCAACCTGTGTCGAGCGCGGATTCTGGCAGATCAGCCGGTGATTGACCAAGGCACCAAGAGAGTCCGGCGCGCCATGTTGCGCAAGATAGGCCTGGGTCGCATAAAGCCGCATATGCACGCTCATCAGGCGTTTTCGGATCAGATCGGCCTGGCTGGGCTCCTTCATGCGAATCGCCACATCCGCCTCGCGCATCGGCAGATCGAGGACACGCTCCTCGAGCATCAGGTCGATCCTCAGATCCGGATAGTTCTCGTAGAGCCGCGCGAGCCGGGGTGCGAGCCAGAGCGAGCCGAAGCCGATCGTGGTGGTCACGCGCAACTCGCCGAACACCTCTTCCTCGCTGTCGCGAATCCGGGCCGTTGCGGCATCGAGCCGTTTGATCATCGCCTTGGTCGCATCGAAAAGCAGTTCACCCTGTTCGGTCAGAATCAATCCGCGCGCATGGCGGTGAAAGAGGGTGACGTTCAGCACCTCTTCAAGCGCGCGAATCTGGCGGCTGACGGCTGATTGCGAAAGATGCAGCGTATCGCCCGCATGGGTCAGGCTGCCGGCATCAGCGACCGCATGGAAGATCCGGAGTTTGTCCCAGTCCATCGGCGAAACTTTCGATTGCAAACCATACAAGCACTCCAATACCAAATTACCGGGCCTGTGACAGGGGCAATGCAGCGGCAGGCATGTGTATTTCTTTCTAGGTCACAAATTGTGACCTATTCTTGCGCCAAGATCGGGACTATCATCCCGAAGCGAAAGGCCCGACATGAACAAGCCGCAGATATCCTTGAATGACCGCTTCGATCTGACGAGATCGCCGGTGCTTCTCAACGGGGCTCAGGCGCTTGTGCGGCTGATGCTGTGCCAGGCGGCGCGAGATCGGGCGACGGGGCTGAAAACGGCAGGATATGTCACGGGCTATCGCGGCTCTCCGCTGGGCGCGGTGGACATGCAGATGCGCCGTGCCGCGGCCGCGCTTGCAAGCGCCGATATACGCTTCAGCGAAGCCCTGAACGAAGATCTGGCGGCTACGGCGCTCTGGGGCAGCCAGCAGGCCGAACTGCGCGGTGAGGGGCTCCATGACGGTGTCTTCGGGCTTTGGTATGGCAAGGGCCCGGGGGTTGACCGCTCGGGTGATGTGATGCGCCATGCCAACATGTCCGGCACATCGCGCCATGGCGGGGTGCTGATGGCGCTGGGTGATGATCATACCGGCGAAAGCAGCACGGTGCTGCATCAGTCGGAATGGGCGGTGGTGGATGCCGCGATGCCGGTTCTGTCTCCCGCAGGGGTGCAGGAGATTCTTGATT
>SLDH01000006.1 GCA_007125415.1 Roseovarius sp. | reverse complement strand
TGCGGCAACGAAGGCCTGTTCATAGGTTGTCTGGTAGCTGTCCACACCGACATTGTTCTGTGTGATGCCGATCCTGTAGGTGTCCGCCTGGGCGGCACCAGCCAGCGCCACGCAGGCTGCCGACGCTGCAAGGACTGTACGAAGCTTCATCTAAAGTCTCCTCCCGGGTTATTCATGCCATAAACGACTCCCCCCTCCACAAACGGGGAATCATCATCCGATCTTTCGGACAATTGCCGAAATCTTGCGCCCATTGGCATCCGACAGCATGACATTAATTTATCCATTTTGGATAATTTAATGTCCATAGAGGACATATCCGCGATACATTCCCGAGTTCAAAATGAACAATCTTCGGAGGGTGTCGTGATGGCGGAAGAAGAACCATCCAATATGATCAATCCTGTGGCGGCAGCGTCGCACAGGCCGGCAAGGGAGCCCTTCGCCCTCATGAATGCAATGGGTGAAAATGCGGAAAGGCCGATGCACTCCGCGCTGGCAGCGGGAGACATGCGCCGCATTCTGTCCTATCTGGAGGAATGCACCAACGAGGTTGAAGATGCGCTCGAGCTTCACAGCCCCAACCCGGTGTTCCGCATGGCCCTGCACGCGATCAAGGGGCATCTCGACGCCAAGGTGATTACCCCCACATCACTCATCGCCGCAAGCAATGTCCCCTATGCGACCGCCAACCGCCGCCTCAAGGCGATGATAAAGGCCGGCCTGATCGACGAGCGGCCGCGCACGAAATCGGGCAAGAGCTATTCCATGCATCCCAGCGACAGGCTTCTGGAGCAATGGAGCCAGATGTCGGGAAGGGTGCGACGTCTGACCGAAACCTATTTCGGCGATGGCGACAGCCGCGATGACGCGCGGGACTACTATTTCGGCGGCTCCTACATGACCGCGCGAACCATCCCGCCGCTCCAGATCCTGCCCGAGCCGCTCAAGCTTGCGGGTGGCATGCGGGTGCTGGTGCATGGCGATCCGACATTCATGGTCATGGAGAATCTCAAACGGCAGTTCGAGCAGGTGATCGGTACGCAGATACATCAGCGCGCCTTTTCAATCGATCGGCTGCGCGCCGAGGCGCTGCGCAACGCCGAGCGCACGTCAAGCCGTTACGATATCATCGCGCTCGATCTGCCCTGGCTGGGCGAATTCGTCGAAAAGAAGATCCTCATGCCGCTGGACGAGATCCTGGATGTGACAGGGCTCGACCCGGCGGATTTTCACACGGCAGGCTGGAAAGCGACCCATTGGGCCGGGCGGCCTTACGCGGTGCCCGCACAGACCACACCTGAGCTCTTGTTCTATCGTCGTGATCTCTTTGCTGCTGAGGGGCTTGAGCCCCCCAAGACAACGGATCAGCTTCTTGCGGCCGCCCGGAAGATGCACGCCCCTCAGAAAGGGCGCTACGGCATTGGCTGGAACGCGGCGCGGGGCACGGCGCTGGGCCATACCATGTTGATGACAATGGCGGATTTCGGTCAGCCGGCGCTCGATTTGCCCGCAATCGCAGGGGGCTTTGACACGGACAGGCTGGCCGGGCGGAATTATCGCGTGACGATCGACACCGACAAGGGGCTGATGGCGGCGGAATTCCTGATGGAGCTTCTGAACTATTCGCCCCCCGACATCCTGTCGATGTCCTGGTATGAGCGGGTGCGCCCCTATGCTGCGGGCCGGATCGCGATGGCCTATGGGTATACGCTGCTGGCTCCGTATTTCGAGCTTGATCCGTCGTCGCCCGCACATGGGCAGACCGGATATCTGCCGCATCCGCACGGGTCCGGGGCAAGTAATCTCGCACATGTGGGCGGATATGCGATGGGCATTCCGGCCAATCTCGCGCCCGAGCGCGTGACAGCCGCAGTCGAGGCTCTGCGTGTCTTTACCAGCCCCGAGGCGCAGAAACTCTACGTCCAGAATGGCAGCCGCACCAATCCGCGCTATTCGGTCGGGACGGATGCAGAAGTCCGCCGCACCTCGCCCATTTTCGAAGCGGTGGATGCCATGTCCTGGCGCGATGAACTGCAGTTCTGGCCACGCCCGCCGGTGCCCGAGATCACCGGGATCATCCAGCTTTGCGGCGAGGAATTCCATGACATGCTGCGCGGCCTGATCAGCCCTCGTGCGGCCTTGCGCCGCGCTCAGGAAAGGGCCGAGGCGCTGATCGAAACACCCGGACCATCGTGATTTGGAGGAGGAGATGAGCATGGACCCCAACCGCCTGAAGGGCAAGAACATCCTGATTACCGGCGCGGCGCGCGGCATGGGTGCGGCCAATGCCGAAAGTTTTGCCGCGCAGGGCGCCAATGTCTGCCTTGGCGATCTCGATCAGGACGAGGCACAGAGTGTGGCCGACCGCATCAACGCCGCGGGAAACGGGAGGTCCATCGCCGTGCGCATGGATGTGACCAAACGCAAGGATAATGCAAACGCGGTCGCGGCCACGGTTGAGGCGTTCGGTTCGATCAATGTGGGGCTCTTCAACGCCGGCCTCAACAAGCCCCGGTTCTTCATGGATATCGACGAAGACAACTGGGACATGATCATGAATGTCAACACCAAGGCGATGTGGCTCGGCATGCAGGAAACGGCCCGACAGATGATCGCCCAGGGCCCGATGGAGGAACATCCCTACAAGCTGATCAATGTGGGTTCCATCGCCTCGCGCAAGCCCCTGGTGGATGTCACGGTATATTGCACCTCGAAATACGGTTGTCTGGCGCTCACGCATTGCGGGGCCATCGGCCTTGCCGAGCACAATATCACCGTGAATGGCTATGCGCCTGGCGTCGTCGTCACGCCGCTCTGGGAACAGCTTGACAAGGATCTGGTCGATATCGGGTTCAAGGAGCGCGAAGGCCAAGCCTATGACGATATCGTGCGCGACGCGCTTCAGATCAAGCGGGTCTCCTATCCTCGCGACATCACCGGCACGGCGTCATTCCTGGCCAGCAATGACAGCGATTACATGACCGGCCAGATGATCCATATCGACGGCGGCTGGTGCATCCAATGACACCGCAGAATGCGCAAGTATCGCGCGTCTCGCGCCCTTTCCAATCAAACAACGGTGCGCCGGGATGCGCACCCAATGGAGTAGTCAAATGACACGCGCCCTGATGCCCAACATGCTCACCCCGCAGGATCTTGAACCCAATTGGGAATGGCGGGACCGTCTTCCGGCCTGGGGGCACAATTCGGTCGATTTCGAACGCCGGATCGATCATGACCGCCTGCGCCGCTACCGGCTGGCCCGCACCCGGCAATCGCTGCAGGCCTCGCAGGCCGGCTCGCTTCTTTTGTTCGATGTCAACAATATCCGGTATGTGAGCGCCACCAAGATCGGCGAGTGGGAACGCGACAAGATGTGCCGTTTCTGCCTGCTCACCGGAGATGACAGCCCCTATGTCTGGGATTTCGGCTCGGCCGCCGTGCATCACCAGCGCTATTCCGACTGGCTGGAGCCCGATCATTGCCTCGCCGGTGTGGTCGGCATGCGCGGCACCATCCCGCCCGAATTCGGCCTGATGCGCAAATACGCCAAGATGATCGCGCAACTGATCAAGGATGCGGGCATGGCGGATATGCCGGTGGGCGTGGATTACGCCGAAACGGCCATGTTTCATGCGCTGCAGGAAGAAGGCATCAAGGTGGTTGATGGTCAGCAGATCATGCTTGCCGCACGCGAGATCAAGAACTGGGACGAAATCCAGTTGCTCACGCAGGCGGCGTCCATGGTCGATGGTGTCTATCACATGATCTATGAAGAGTTGAAACCCGGCGTGCGGGAGAACGATATCGTCGCGCTGTCCAACAAGCTGCTCTACGAGATGGGCAGTGACGATGTGGAGGCGATCAACGCCATATCGGGCGAACGCTGCAACCCGCATCCGCATAACTTCACGGACCGGCTGATCCGGCCCGGCGACCAGTGTTTCTTCGACATTCTGCAAAGCTATCAGGGCTATCGCACCTGTTATTATCGCACCTTCAATGTGGGCCGCGCCACACCCGCGCAGAACGATGCCTATGTGAAGGCACGCGAATGGATCGATGCGTCGATTGCCATGATCAAGCCCGGCGTGACCACCGACAAGGTGGCAGAGGTCTGGCCCACCGCAGAAAGCCTCGGTTTTCCGAGTGAAGATGCGGCCTTCGGCCTTCAATTCGGTCACGGGCTGGGGCTTGCGCTGCATGAGCGCCCGATCATAAGCCGCGCCGTGAGCCTCGATCATCCGATGGAAATCCGGACCGGCATGGTCTTCGCGCTGGAAACCTATTGCCCGGCGGCAGACGGATATTCCGCGGCCCGGATCGAGGAGGAGGTGGTCGTGACGCCAACCGGCTGCGAGGTCATCTCGCTTTTCCCGGCCGAAGATCTGCCCATCGCGAACCGGTATTGATCATGCGCAATCCGTTCGACCTGACCGGCCGCAAGGCTCTGGTTACCGGCGGCGCAACCGGCATCGGCGAGGGTATTGCCCTCGGCCTTGCCGCCGCCGGGGCCGATGTGGCGCTGACCTATCGCAGCCATCAACCCGACGACACCCTCGCCGACATAGAGGCACTGGGGCGCAAGGGCGCGGCCGTAAGGGCCGATTTCACCGGTATGGACCGCACGGCCGCCGAAGAGGTCGTGGGCTTTGCCACGGACGCGCTCGATGGTCTGGACATTCTGGTCAACAATGCCGGGATCATCCACCGCGAGCACAGCACCGAAATGTCGCTGGAAGACTGGCAGCGCGTGCTCTCCGTCAATCTCGATTCGGTCTGGCTGCTGTCACAGGCGGCGGGAGCGCGCATGGTCGCGCAGGGCTCGGGCAAGATCGTCATCGTATCGTCGGTGCTCGGCACGCAAGGTGGCCTGCGCGTGCCGTCCTATGCGGCAAGCAAGCATGCCGTGCTGGGCCTGACGAAGGCGCTTTGCAACGAATGGGCAGCGCATGGCGTCAACGTCAACAGCATCGCCCCCGGCTACACGGCGACGGACAACACGCAGGCGTTGCGGGACGATCCCGAGCGTTCCCGGGCGCTGCTGGACCGTATCCCGGCTGGGCGTTTTGCCGACCCTGCCGAAATCGCCGGGGCCGCCGTCTTTCTGGCGTCGGATGCCGCCGCCTATTGCCATGGCAGCGTGGTCACCGTCGATGGCGGCTGGCTCGCCCGCTGAGAGGAAACACATGGAACACGCACTTGCAGGCAAGACCGCTCTGGTGACAGCGGCGGCAAACGGCATCGGACGCGCCAGCGCCGAGGCAATGGCCGCGCGTGGTGCTCGGGTGATCGCCACCGATATCGACGGCGCGGCCGTCGCCGCTCTGGCCGAGACAAGCCCGAACATCACCGGCCAGCGGCTCGACGTGCTGGATGGCGAAGCGGTCGGTGCGCTCGTCGCCAACATCGCGCCCGTGGACATTCTCCTGAACTGCGCCGGATGGGTCCATGACGGCAGCATTCTCGATTGTGACGAGGTGGCCTGGGACCGATCCTTCGACCTCAACGCCAAGGCGATGTTCCGCATGATCAAGGCGGTCCTGCCGGGTATGCTGGAGGCGGGAAGCGGCTCGGTGATCAATATCGCCTCGATCGTCTCCAGCGAAAAGGGCGCGCCGCGGCGCTTTGCCTATGGCGCGTCCAAGGCCGCCATCATTGGCATGACCAAATCCATCGCGGCCGATTTCGTCAAGGACGGCATACGGTGCAACGCGATCTGTCCGGGCACGGTGCAAAGCCCGTCGCTCAACGACAGGCTGGCCGCGACAGGCGATTTCGACAGCGCGCTGGCCACCTTCAGGGAGCGTCAGCCCATGGGGCGGCTTGGCCAGCCCGCGGAAATTGCAGAGATGGTCTGCTATCTTGCAGGTGATCTGTCGGCCTTCACCACCGGCCAGGCCTTTGCCATTGATGGTGGATGGTCGATCTGATGGGCGTGGGCCGGGCCGCCTCGATAGACGATCTGCGCCTGCGGGCCCGGCGGCGCATCCCCCGGTTCGCCTTTGATCTGGTCGATGGTGGCGCCGAAAACGAGCGCAACATGCGTCGCAATATCGAAGCATTCGAAGAGATCGAACTGATGCCGCGCTATATGGTGGATGCATCCCGGATCGACACGCAGGTCACGCTCTTCGGCCAGCGCTATGACGCGCCCTTCGGGATGGCGCCCATTGGCATGCTCAATGCCTTCTGGCCGGATGCGGATCTGACGCTGGCCAAACTCTGCAAGCAGCGCAACATCCCCTATGTCGCGAGTGCCGCCGCCTCGACGAGCCTGGAGCGTCTGGCGAAGGCCGCAGACGGCAATGGCTGGTTCCAGCTTTATGTTTCAGGCGATGCGGATGTGACCGAAGGGCTGATCGCCCGCGCAGAGGCTGCGGGCTATTCCACGCTCGTCGTGACCGCCGATGTCCCGGCGGCGGGCAAGCGCGACCGTGATATCCGCAATCAGCTTGCGGTCCCGTTCAGGATCACGCCCGGGGTCATCGCCGGGCTCATCGCCAATCCGCGCTGGTCGCTGGAAACACTGAGGCACGGCAAGCCGAACATCGCCAATTATGCGGATCTTCTGCAGAATGCCACATCCTACGCCGATGTTCAGAAGACGCTCATCAAGCCGGGCCTCACATGGGACGACCTGAAACGGTTGCGGGCGCGTTGGCAGGGCACACTCCTCGTCAAGGGCATCCTGCATCCGCAGGACGCTGTGATGTGTGCTGATCTGGGCTGTGACGGCATCATCGTCTCGAATCATGGCGGTCGGCAGGTCGCCTTCGGCCCCCCCACCATTGAAGCGCTCCCGCCGATCGGGGACGCCGTTGGAGGGCGCATCGCCCTGCTTCTCGATAGCGGCATTCGCCGCGGTGCTGACATCTTGCGGGCAAAGGCACTGGGAGCGGATTTCGTCCTGTCCGGCCGCGCCTTCGCCTATGGGATAGGTGCCGCAGGCCCGGCAGGTGCCGACCGCGCCTTCGAGATTCTGGAACTGGAATTGAACCGCGCGCTGGGGCAACTCGGCGTTCCTGCCTTCGCATCCGTGGAGGCATCGGTTCTCAGCAGGGCAGGCTAGATTCTGTTGTCGCGTCTTTTGGCCTGCCCCGTAGCACGCGGATGGCCCTGTTGTCGCTCCCGGACCTAACGGCAACGGTTGTGACAATGCGGAACCGAGCCGATCTGTGACAGGCGGCATGGCAGGCCGCCGATCAGCTCAGAAGCACTGCCCAGCCGATGACGAAAACCAGCAAGAGGCCCCAGACCTGCCAGAGCGCGGCGCAAGCGGCCTC
>SLDH01000381.1 GCA_007125415.1 Roseovarius sp. | reverse complement strand
GCCTTCAGTTCCTCGATCTCATTCAGGAAGGCAATATCGGCCTGATGAAGGCCGTGGACAAGTTCGAGTATCGGCGGGGCTACAAGTTTTCCACCTATGCCACCTGGTGGATCCGGCAGGCGATCACCCGCTCCATCGCCGATCAGGCTCGCACCATCCGCATCCCCGTGCACATGATCGAGACGATCAACAAGCTGGTGCGCACCGGCCGCCAGATGCTGCATGAGATCGGCCGTGAGCCCACGCCCGAGGAACTGGCCGAAAAGCTGCAGATGCCGCTGGAGAAGGTCCGCAAGGTGATGAAGATCGCCAAGGAGCCGATCAGCCTCGAGACACCCATCGGCGACGAGGAAGACAGCCAGCTCGGCGATTTCATCGAGGACAAGAATGTCATTCTGCCGCTGGACTCAGCCATTCAGGACAATCTGAAGGAAACCACCACGCGTGTTCTCTCGTCGCTCACACCGCGGGAGGAACGCGTGCTGCGCATGCGTTTCGGTATCGGGATGAACACCGATCACACGCTGGAGGAAGTGGGCCAGCAGTTCAGCGTGACCCGCGAACGCATCCGCCAGATCGAGGCCAAGGCGCTGCGCAAGCTCAAGCATCCCAGTCGGTCGCGGAAGCTGCGGAGCTTTCTTGACCAGTGACGCGTGTAGCGCTGCCCGGTGTCGCCGCCGGGCGGGACAATTCATCGGATGCTGCCTCTTGTGATGCCGGATGTCTCAGTGTTGGGTGATTGAACGCGGCGCATGACGGACATAGGATGGTGGGCATGTGCCGACCTCAGCAAGGGAGCGATCATCATGTCCATTCTCTCGAAACTTTTCGGCGGCGGTAGGCCCAAGGCTCCGGAAGCACCTGCGGAGCCCTCGGAAATCTACAAGGATTTCCGCATTTTCGCGGCACCGGCAAGTGAGAGCGCGGGCTACCGCGTGGCGGCGCGGATCGAAAAGGAGGTGGCGGGCGAGGTGAAGGTGCATCATCTCATGCGCGCCGACACGTCGCGCAGCTTTGACGAGGCCGAAGCCCTGTCAGTTCGCAAGGCGAAACAGATGATCGACGAGCAGGGGGACCGTATTTTCCGCTGAAAGGGGGCCCGATTGCCCGGCCTCGCGGGGTTTTCGCTGGTTTTCCGGGCGTATTTTGGGGGTGCATTTCCCCCCTACCCAAAACCTTGCGGCTGTCCTATAGTCCCTGTGGAAAGCCGGGCGAAAGACCCATGACGACCGAGGCAAGGACAGAAAAGGGGAACGGCCCATGCGCTGCCCGTTTTGCGGAAATATCGACACTCAGGTGAAGGATTCGCGCCCTGCGGAAGAGCATGTCTCGATCCGGCGCCGGCGGTTCTGCCCGGCCTGTGGCGGGCGCTTCACCACCTATGAGCGGGTGCAGCTGCGTGATCTGGTGGTGGTGAAATCCAATGGCCGCCGCGAGGATTTCGACCGTGACAAGCTGGAGCGCTCCATCCGCATCGCCCTGCAGAAGCGCCCTGTGGAACCTGACCGCGTCGAGCAGATGATCTCGGGCATCGTGCGACGGCTGGAGAGCATGGGCGAGACGGATATCCCCTCCAAGACCGTTGGCGAGATCGTGATGGAAAGCCTGTCGCGCATCGATACGGTGGCTTATGTGCGGTTTGCCAGCGTCTATAAGAATTTTCAGGAAGCCGATGATTTCGACCGTTTCGTGAGCGAGTTGCGCCCCGGGCCTGATGCGGGCGGATCCGAGGACAAGTGAGCGGCGACGATGCGCGCTACATGGCGCTCGCGCTGGAACTGGGCCGGCGCGGGCAGGGGGCGACATGGCCCAATCCGGCGGTCGGCTGTGTGATCGTGGCGCAAGGCGAGATCGTGGGACAGGGCTGGACGGCGGCTGGCGGACGCCCCCATGCCGAAGCGCGGGCCCTCGCGGAAGCGGGCGTGCGCGCGCGGGGTGCCACGGCCTATGTCACGCTGGAGCCCTGCGCCCATCACGGGCAGACCCCGCCATGCTGTGATGCGCTGATCGACGCGGGCGTGACCCGGATTGTCGCAGCGCTCGAGGATCGGGATCCGCGCGTGTCGGGCCGTGGTTTTGCGCGGCTGCGCGGGGCGGGCATCTCGGTGGAGGTGGGGCTTCTGGCCGAGGATGCCGCGCGCGATCTGGCGGGGTTTTTCATGCGGGTCGAGCAGGGCCGCCCGCGTGTCACACTGAAGCTTGCCATGTCGCTTGACGGGCGCATCGCCACGGCCAGCGGGCACAGCCAGTGGATCAGCGGTGAGGCGGCACGCGCCGAGGTGCATGCGGCGCGCGCCTCTCATGATGCGGTGATGGTGGGGGCGGGCACGGCACGGGCCGATGATCCGGCTCTGACCGCGCGCGGTGTCGAGGTGACCCGGGAGGCGGTGCGGGTGGTCGTGTCGCGCCGTCTCGACATACCGCTCATGTCTCAGCTTGCGCGCACGGCGCACGAGGTTCCGGTCTGGATCTGCCACGGGCCTGATGCCGACCCGGCGCTCATCGATGCGTGGGAGGGGCTCGGTGCGCGTCTGTTCCGTTGCGGCCTCAGCGGACGGCAGCTCGACCCGGGGTCCGTGCTGCAGGCGCTGGGGGAGGCGGGGTTGAGTTCGGTCTTCTGTGAGGGCGGCGGTGCGCTTGCCGCGTCGCTGCTGGCGGCCGATCTGGTGGATGAGATGATGATCTTCACCGCCGGATTGGTGATCGGTGCGGAAGGGTTGCCGGGTGTCGGGGCGCTCGGGCTTGCGCGGCTTGATGATGCGGCGCGGTTCCGCCTGACGGAGCTTCGCATGATCGGCGACGACATACTGCATCGGTGGGTGCGCTAAGAAAACGCATGGGCGTTTTCTTTTGAGTATTTCCGGCAAAATGAAGGAGCGAGCGCTGCGCTTTCCCGTCTCGGACTGTTGACTGCCGGGGGATCAGTCGTCGGGTGCTTTCGGCGGATCGGGCCTCCTCCTGACGGGCTCGACGATCGCGGCCGTAAGCGTGCAGGCCCGAAGAACGTCTGCGCCGCAGGGCCGTGGGTCGAGCGATCTGGAGAGGCAGAGCCGCGCCTCCTGTATGTGTTGCCCGCGGCAGGTTATGGCCAGCATATCGGCAAGCCAGCCGGGGTTGGCCTCGAGAAAGGCGTCTCTGAGCGCCCTTGCGGACAAGGCCATGGGCTTTTCCTTATGGTCGAGGATCACCGGCAGGGTGACGCGCGCGAAAGCCTCACGTGACAGGGCGAAATAGGATCCGGCCGAAAGCCCCGAACAGGTGCCGTGTTTTCTCCACTGGTGCCAGGCAAGGCCGCTGCTGCCCATGATGTCGGCCATGGCGGCGGTCATGCTGCGCGAGGGGGCGTGATGCGCGGTCCGGCAATAGGCGGGCCAGCCGCGGGTGTATTGTGGCCAGAGCCCGTGCAGGATCCATCCGGTCTGCGCGTGCGCGTCGCATTGCGCGGCGTTGCGCGCATCGCCTTCCAGCGCACACCAGTTGGGCGACCAGCTGAGGCTGAGGACATAGTAGTCGAAGATCCCCGCGCGGTGTGTTTCGGCGTTCAGCGGTGTGGCCAGAACAAGCAGAGCCAGAAGAAGGCGCATGTTTTTGTCTTTCCATTCTGCCCCACGGAAACTATACAGCGCAGGAGTTCCCCGACAACGGAAACCGCCCGACCGCCGGGCCGCCTTTTCAGGCGAGGGGAAAGATATGCGTGAAGGAGACCGCGACAATGGCGAAACCGCTTATGGCCAGGGCCACAGCCGTGTGGCTGGTGGACAATACCACGATCAGTTTCAAGCAGATTGCCGATTTCGTCGGCATGCACGAGCTGGAGATCCAGGGCATCGCCGATGGTGACGTGGCGGCGGGGGTCAAGGGGTTTGACCCGATTGCCAATAATCAACTCACCCAGGAAGAGATCGAGGCGGCGGAAAAGGACCCGCTGCACCGCATCACGCTGAAGCACAACCCCGCCTCTTTGGGCGAGGAAAAGCGCCGCGGCCCGCGTTACACGCCGCTCTCCAAGCGTCAGGACCGGCCCAATGCGATCCTCTGGCTCGTGAAGTTTCACCCCGAACTGGCCGACAGCCAGATCGCCCGTCTTGTCGGAACCACGAAGCCCACCATCCTGTCGATTCGTGAGCGCACCCATTGGAATATCGCCAATATGCAGCCCATCGATCCGGTGGCGCTTGGCCTGTGCAAGCAGAGCGAGTTGGATGCAGCCGTGCAGAAGGCTGCGGCCAAGAAGGCCAGGGAGGGCGACGCGATGAGCGATGATGAACGCCGCAAGCTTCTGAGCACCGAACAGAGCCTCGGCATGGAGGCCGAGCCCAAGATACCCACGGCGATCGAGGGGCTTGAAACATTCAGCCTGGCCGGTGATGACGAGGACGAGAAGCCGCAGCAGGAGTATGATGCGGACAGTTTCTTCAACCTGCCCGATGGCGATGGCGAGGATGATGAGGACGAGACATCGCGCTGAGGTCAGGCCTCAGAGCGGTTTGCGCGCCGCGAGGGCGGCGCTGATCGTGCCATCATCGAGATAGTCGAGCTCGCCGCCGATGGGCACCCCCTGGGCCAGCGAGGTCAGGGTGACCTTCCCGTCAAGCTGGTCGGCGATGTAATGGGCGGTGGTCTGTCCATCGACCGTCACATCGAGCGCGAGGATCACCTCCGTCACCCTCTCTGCCGAAACCCGTTCGATGAGCCTGGGGATGCGCAACTGTTCCGGGCCCACCTGATCGAGCGCCGAGAGGGTTCCTCCCAGCACATGATAGCGGCCCCTGAAATTGCCCGCGCGTTCCATCGCCCAGAGATCGGCCACATCCTCCACCACGCAGATCTGCCCATTGGCGCGCTTTTCCGAGCGGCAGATATCGCAGATCTCCTGCGTGCCGATATTGCCGCAATTGGTGCATTCGCACGCCGTGGCCGCCACGGTCTGCATCAGGTCCGCCAGAGGGCCGAGCAGGACATTGCGCTTGCGGATCATCTGCAGGACCGCGCGCCGCGCCGAGCGCGGCCCGAGCCCGGGCAGCCGCGCCATCATGTCGATCAGGGCGTCTATCTCGCGTGTGCTGCTCACGGGCCGTCTCCGATGGGGTGCCCCGGGGCGAGGATCAGAAGGGCAGTTTCATGTCCTTGGGCAGGCCCAGCCCTTCGGTCAGTTTCGACATTTCTTCCTGCGCCTTGTCGGCGGCGCGGGTCTGGGCGTCCTTGATGGCGGCGAGGATCAGGTCTTCGACCACCTCCTTGTCATCGGCATTGAAGATCGAGGGGTCGATATCGAGCGATTTCAACTCGCCCTTGGCGGTGCAGGTGGCCTTGACGAGCCCTGCGCCGCTTTCGCCTTCGACGGTCATGCTGTGCATGTCTTCCTGAAGGTCGGCCATCTTCTGCTGCATTTCCTGTGCAGCTTTCATCATCTTGGCCATATCGCCCATCTGGCCCAGTCCCTTGAACATCGCTCATCTCCCGGCTGTCATGCATCGCTTGCCTGACTAGATACGGGTGGAGGCGGGCCTGCACAAGGGAAGAGCGCCCACCTATGCCGTGACAGGTGCAGAACGGCCTGTGCAGCCGGCCTTCTGCCTGCACCGGCGCGTGCTGCTCCGGAGGGTCTTGTCAGGCCCGACATGCGAAGGCTAGCATGGCGTTTTCACAACAGGGAACATTGACACATGGAAGATCTCTTGGAGCAGGCAAGCAGCTACATGCCGCTGATCATCGGCGCAGTACAGGCGCTGTTCGTCCTGATCATCGGCTGGATCGCAGCAAAGACGGTTTCGGGTGCGGTTCGGCGCAAAGTGAATGCCAGCCAGCATATCGACCGCACCATCGGCAATTTCGCCGCGAGAGTGGTCAAGTGGGTGATCCGCATCATGGTATTCGTGGCGGTTCTGGGCATCTTCGGGATCCAGGCGACCAGCCTTGTCGCGGTTCTGGGTGCGGCGACGCTCGCCATCGGTCTGGCCCTTCAGGGAACGCTGTCGAACCTCGCTGCCGGCTTCATGCTGATCCTCTTTCGCCCCTACAAGCTGGGGCAATATGTGGATATCGGCGGTACGGCCGGCACGGTGAAGGATATCAACCTCTTCGTTACCGAACTTGTCACCGGCGACAATGTGCAGATCATCATGCCCAATGGCCAGGCCTGGGGCTCGGTGATCACCAATTTCTCTCACCACGAAACCCGGCGTGTCGATCTTGTTTTCGGGATCGATTATGGCGATGATGCGGACAAGGCGATGCAGATCATCCTCGATCTGGCCGCTGCGGATGCGCGCGTTCTGAAAGAGCCGGCGCCCTGGGTGCGAGTGACCAATCTTGGCGACAGCAGCGTCGATCTGACCGCCCGGCTATGGTGCAATGCCGGTGACTACTGGGATATCAAGTTCGAGATGACAAAGGCGGTCAAGGAAGCCTTCGATCGCGGCGGCATCTCCATTCCCTACCCTCATGCGGTTCATGTCGGGAAGGGCGGCTGAGCCTGTCGCTAACGTTGCCCTTGAGGCTCAGGTTTCCTCGAACGGGTCCCAGGCGTCGTCGTCGCTGTCCTCTGCCTCGGGCAGTGCGTCGGCGGCGGCCTGTTCTTCCTGCTCCCGGGCGGTGGTGATGCGGGTGATGCGCGCCTTTGGAAAACTGGTCATCACCGCCTGAACCAGCGGGTGGCTTTCGGCCTCCGCCTACAGCGCATCTTCCTGCGCATTCCGGCGCTGGGCGATGGTATCGCCGCCGCCGGCATTGACGACGCTGACGGCCCAGCGATTGCCGGTCCAGCGCTGCAGGGCACCCCCGAGGCGCTGGGCAAGGTCTGCGGGCGCTTCCGGCGTGGGTTGAAACTCGATCCGCCCGGGCTGATAGGCGGCAAGGCGCAGGCAGCTTTCCACCTCGACCAGCAACTTCACGTCACGATTGGCGCGGATCAGATCCACAACATGGTCGAAACTGGGATAGCGCGCCAGAGCGGTGTTCTCCTGCACCGCCAGCGCGGTGGCGGGGCCTGTCGGGCCGGAGGATGTGGCCATTGGCTGGCCGCTCCGCCCCGAAACCTCTCCCGACGCCTCTGTGCGGGGCGGCGAGGCGGCGGCGTTCTGCGTGCCGGTTGGCCGGTTGGCCGGCTCGGGCGCACCCAGTTTGCGCACAAGCTCTTCGGGGCTGGGCAGATCCGCCACATGGGTGAGCCGGATCACCGCCATCTCGGCGGCCATCATCGCGTTGGGGGCGTCGGCCACCTCATCAAGCGCTTTCAGGAGCATCTGCCACATCCGCGCCAGCACCCGCATGGGCAACGCATCGGCCATCGCCTGCCCCCGTGCCCGTTCGTCAGGGCCGAT